>DATFZA010000396.1:0-11083 GCA_035314765.1 Bryobacteraceae bacterium | reverse complement strand
GAGATCGAGCAGGTATTCGACGCGATCGCGATTGGCGGCGGCAGCCAGTTCGTCGGTGAACGACTGAATGCCGTAGGCATGATAGACGTTGGCCACCGAGCGCAGCCAACCGATGCGGATGTGAGCCTTGGCTGGACCATTCTCCACGCGCAGGTTCGACACCTGGTAAGGCACATCCTGAAATCCCATGCCGAGTTCGCCGGCGCTGCCGGCTTCAACGTTCGGAGCAAAGGTGGAGGTCAGCGACGGAAACGCGCTCCGTTGCAGCCACGCCGTTGGGCGGCCTTTCTCATCGACCGCGGCCTTGAAATAGAGCGCAGCTACGGAGTGATAGTAGTCGAAGTGGATGTCGTCCTCGCGGGTCCAAACCACCTTGACCGGCTTGCCGATCTTCTTGGACAGCAGTGCGGCCTCGACCGCATAGTCGGGTTTCGATTTTCGGCCGAATCCGCCGCCCAGCAGCGTAACGTTGCAGACCACCTTTTTCTGATCGATGCCCAGCGCGCCGGCCACGGATTGTTGCACGGCCTGCGGATTCTGGGTGCAGGTCCAAACCTCGCACTTGCCGTCTTTGAAATCGGCGACGGCAGCGGGCGGCTCCATGGAGGCGTGGGCGAGATGCGGGGCGTAATATTCGCCCTCTATAATCTTTCCGCCCTTGCCGAACTCGGCGTCCACATTACCGACGTTGCGCCATGATTTCTGCGGCGCGCGGACGGTGGCCTGCAATTTGGCCTTGAAGTCGTTGGAGTTGTAGGCGGCGTTGTCGCCCATGGTCCAATCGGTCTTTAGCTTTTTGCGGCCCTGCATCGTGGCCCAGGTATTCTCGCCGATCACCGCGACGCCGCCCAAAGCCTGGAAGAGGTAGGGCGGCTTGGCGGAATCGAGCGTGACGGTTTGGAGCACGCCGGTCACCTGTTTGGCTTCCGAATCATCCACCATGTTGAGCTTGCCGCCGATTACTGGACAACGCTCGATGGAGGCATAGACCATGCCGGGAAGCCGTGCGTCCTGGCCGAAAATTGCCTTGCCGGAAACAATGTCGTGCTGGTCGACGATGGGTACGCCCTTGCCGATGTACTTAAATTCCGCCGGCGTCTTGTAGCGAAGTTCATCTTTGCCTGGCATCGGCTGCGCGGCGGCTGCGGCGGCCAATTCTCCAAATCCGATGCTGCGTCCGCTCTTTTCGTGAACGATCTTGTGGTCCTTGGCGACGCACTCTTCGGGAGACACGCTCCATTTCTGCGCGGCTGCGCGCTGCAACATCAAGCGCGCCGTCGCGCCGGACTGGCGCAGCCCATCGTAGAAATCGCGGATGGAACAGGAACCGTCGGTATCCTGCGAGCCGTACTTCTTGTCGCCGATGGCCTGCTCGACCTTGATCTGTGCCCAGTCAGCGCCCATCTCGTCGGCCGCGACCATGGGAAGCGCGGTGCGGATACCGGTTCCCATCTCGGAGCGGTGCGCGATAATCGCGACGCGGCCATTGGGCTCAATTCCGAGATAGACCGTTGGCCACCAATTGGCGGAGGCGGAGTCAGTTGCAGCGGGTGCGGCGGGCAGGTACTTTGCGCCCAGCACGAAAGCGCCGGCGGAAAACATCCCGCGGAGTGCGCCGCGGCGCGTGATCAGTTGAATTTCGATACTCATGCTTTTGCTCCGGACGCGGCGGCGGCTACTTTGATGGCGGCGCGAATGCGTTGATACGTTCCGCAGCGGCAGATGTTTCCCGACATGGCGTCATCAATGTCTTTGTCGGTGGGCTTGGGTTTCCTCTTGAGCAGCGCCACCGCCTGCATGATCTGGCCAGTCTGGCAGTAGCCGCACTGGGCGACATTGAGCTGCTGCCAGGCCTTTTGCACGGGGTGTTCGCCAGTGGGGTGCAGGGCCTCGATGGTGGTGACATTCTTGCCGTCGCAATCCTTGAGAGCGATGGAGCAACTGCGCTGCGCTTCTCCGTTGACATGGACCGTGCAGGCGCCGCAAAGGCCCATGCCGCAACCGAATTTTGTGCCGGTGAGTTCGACAATGTCGCGCAAGTACCACAACAGCGGCATGGTAGGATCGCCGTCGAAGTTGCGGGAAGCGCCGTTTACTTTTAGCTGGATCATGAGTTTGCCCTAGTCTACTCCAAAAAAAGAACGTTCAACCCAGGAAAAACCTGCCCGGGACTGCCTGAGATTGATTTAACCACAATCGACAGCGGTGGTTGGATTGGCGGTCCAACTAGCGGTCTGTCTAGGTTGGTCCCGCGCGGCGTAACGTCACCAAGCCAAGGCTTTGAGCCCAACGAGCGTTAGTTCTGGGCTCCGGGAGAAGTGGAGATCGCGGGTGACTAACGGTAGTTGATGCTCCCGCGCAATCGCGAACAATGCTAGCCGGACGTTTGTATTCACCAACAACGATGCTGGAGCGAGGTCGGTGGTCAATACCCTGCAAATGGCCCGTTTCTGCGGGGACGACCGGGGCTGTGCCCCGGCCCGTCTTGATCCAAGAGTATCGTTTGGAAATGGCCGATTTCCACCTGGAGCGGCCACCTCAGAATGCGCTTTTCAATGCGTTTACGCCTAGCCGGCGGGTGGCGTAATTAATACGGCTGGAGATGATCCGCCACGTGCTCGGAGCGAGCCTCCGAAAGTTCGCCGCCGGCGGCTCAGGGAAGATCCTGATCGGACAGATAGGAACGGTCAGACATCACGGCAGGAATGTCCAAGGTCTAACAGCGTTCAGAAATGAAGAACTCCAGACACACTTTGCCCCTGCAGCGGCCCGACGCAACCGTCGGCCGCAGTTGTGCTGGCAAAGCCGGAGTCAAGAGTCCTGCCTGATCGAAGGCGACTCGCCCCGCCTGGAGCTATTGCTCTCCGTTGATAGCGATCGCTTCCGAGTTAGACAGGCCGGTGCTCGTGCCCCAAATAATGGTGGTACCCCAGATGGCGCTGAAGGCCTGCGTGGTGCTGGTGCCCCAGGCGACGTTCGTACCCCAAATGATGGTTTGACCGTCCACGAAAACATTGGTCCCCCAGATCGCCGAGGTGCTCCAGGGTCCACTTGTGCCCCATATAATAGTGGCGCCCCCCGGTCCGCTCAGATTCAAAGCCGTGGCCCCGGTTAGCGGATTGTAGAGCACCGCTGGCGACAGCGCCGCGCCATTAACCGCGTCGGTGTTGTTGAGAGCAGCCCAAACGTCCAGATACCCCGCGCCAATGGTGAAGATGTCGTATTGGCTGGTGTAGGAGATGTTAGTGACCGGGTCTACCGCCACGCTGGACACCGGGAAGTTCTTAGTGGCCGTCTTCATCATCCGGGCCTTCACACTGTCGGGCGATAGCTGAGGGCTCTGCTGCAACATCAAAATGGCTGACCCGCTAACTACGGGTGTCGCCATACTGGTACCGCTCAGCCGGAAATAAAGCTTCGAGTCGGATTTGCCAGGAGAAGAGCTGTAGTAGGCTTTTTGAATGAGATTTCCATTGTAGTGTTTGGCTAATTCGCTCTTGGAATCCACGTCTGAAATGACCCGGTTGCCTGGAGCCACCAAATCCGGTTTTACGACGTGATCGAAAAGCGTTGGACCCTTCGAACTGTAGCTGGCGATCAGGTCGTCTCCGCTGGGATAAGTTCCTTCGGTCTTCATGGCGCCGACCGTGATCACACAGGGATCGTTGCCGGGAGAGTTAATGGTTCCGTAGCCGTTGTTGCCGTAAGTGTTATTGCGGCCGTCGTTGCCGGCCGCCACAACCACAACAATGCCGGCTTTCCAGGCAGCTTCGACCGCCTGGCAAAGAGGATCGAGCCTGAAGCTTTCAAACACCGGCCGTCCGAGGGATAAGTTTAATACCCGTATGTTGTAAGTGCTTTTCAGTTGGATGGCCCGGCCAATCGCCGCGATCACCGCGCTATCCGTCCCAGCGCCGTTGGCGTTCAGTACTTTCAGGTTGACGATCTGGGCGCTGGGAGCTAATCCACGGAAAGTGTGCGTGTATTGCAAACCCGTGGAACTCGCGCCGTTGCCCGCCGCGATTCCGGCTACATGCGTGCCGTGCCCGTATTCGTCGCCCGTCGAGGTGTCTCCGGACACAAAGCTTTCGTTATAGACGATGCGCGAGTTTCCATTCGCGTCGTTGAGATCGGGGTGAGGACTTACTCCGCTATCGACGATGGCGACACCAATGCTCGTGCCGGTGTAACCGCTCTGGAACGCCACGTTGTCGTTGACCGCCGCCGTAGTATAGTCCAAAGTCGGATGGACGGCGCGGTCGAGTGTAACATATCTGACGGCGGGATCCGACTCCAAATCAAGTAATGCTTGTACCGGAATGGTCGCGGCGACGCCGTTCACGGCGTCCAGCAGCCTTTCGGTGGTTCCGCCGGCCGACCTGATTTTCCGGACGTGCGCGGAACCCGGCTTCTGCACGAAGGTGATAATGACATGCAAGTCGCCGCTGGTGACTGCGTCCAGGTCGGCGGAATGCTTGTTGGTCCCTGCCGGCGCCGGTAAGCACACTACCGCGAAGGCTAGCGCGAAAATTGCCAGCTTATTCATAGTCGACTCCAAATAAATATTTAGTTCAGTGCTGTTCTTGTTGTGTTCTAATTCTCGCCGTTTGCGGCGATCGAGAGGGACTCCGTACCCTCATTCGACTGCGCCCACGGCGAACTGGTGCCCCAGATCACGCTGAAGCCCGACACCGTGCTTGTGCCCCAAATCAAACTGGTACCCCAAATCAGACTCATACCGTTCACATTCGTGGTTCCCCAGATCAGATTGGTGCCCCAAATCAGGTTGGTCCCCCAAATGATGCTGGAGGCGCCGGTCGAGTTGAGATTCAACATCACAGTCTTTGTAGCGGAATTGTAGTAAGTCGACGGAGACGCAGCGGTCCCAGTTGCCTTGTCGGTGCTGTTATAAGCCGCCCAGGTATCGACCATCCCCGCGCCAATGGTGAAGAAATCGTGCTTGGCGGTATAGGTGGTGTTGGTCGTCGGATCGTAGGTCGACATGTTCGGGGGAAACCCTCGCCAAGCGGTCTTCATCAGCCGGGCTTTGATGATGTCGGGTGTCAGCGTCGGATCTTTGTCGATCAGCATGGCCGCGGCGCCGGCCACAAAAGGCGTTGCCATGCTGGTGCCGGAGAGCGTGAAGTAATACGGGGAAGGCGTATTGGCTCCGGAAGCTCTGTAGTCGCTGTAATTGAAGCGATTGCCCGGAAACTGAGTAGTCAGCAAGGCGTTCGGCGACTGGTAGGATCCAATTCGGTTGCCGGGCGCCACCAGATCCGGTTTCGCGATGTGGTCGATGGCCGTGGGCCCTTTAGAGCTATACGTCGCAATCACATCGTCGGAGCGGTCGGTGTCGGCCTTATCGTTAACCGCGCCGACGGTAATGACGTACGGGTCGTTTCCTGGCGCGGTGATGGTGCCATAGCCATTGGTGCCATGTGTGTTGTCCCGGCCGTTATTGCCCGCGGCAACCACCACCACGATGCCCGCCTTCCAGGCTTGTTCCACGGCCTGGCAGAGCGGATCGGTTTTGTAAGAGGTATAAATCGGCCGGCCGAGCGACAGATTCATCACCCGAATGTTGTAAGTGCTTTTCAACTGAATCGCGCGATCGATGCCGGCAATTACCGTCGCGTCCGTTCCGGAGCCCGTGCCATCCAGCACTTTGAGGTTGATGATACTTGCATCCATCGCGACGCCGTAAAACCAGCGAGTGGCATCGGGGATCCCGACGATCACGTTATCCACGCCCGCCGCGATTCCCGCCACGTGCGTTCCGTGCCCATATTCGTCGTAGGTGTCGCCGCCCACAAACGTCTGGCTGTAGACGATGCGCGAAGTGCTGCTGCTCCATTGGTTGAAGTTAGGGTGCGCGGCATTGATGCCGCTATCGATAATTGCAATGCCGATACCGGCGGCCTTCCCGCGATTTATCGCCAGATAATAGTTATCCAAAGCGATGAAATCGATGGAATAGTCGGAATGATCTTCCGCGCCCTTCACCACGCGATTTGGACTGATCGAAATGACGTCCGGATTGCTTTCCAAGTCCGCCAGCGCCTCGGGTGTAACTGCGTAGTGACCCATGGGCACGTGTTGGTATTGATGCAGCAGGCGTCCACCGTGGGTGGTTACCCGGTTGTGTTGTTCGGCAGCGGGACTGCCGGCATATTGGACGATCACGTCCACGGTCTGTCCGGGTTTGGGCCGGACGAGATCGGCGTCGGTAGCAGCCAAGCAAGTGACTGGGGACAGTACTAAGAGGGAAAGAGCTAATTTTGCGTTCTTCATTGCAGGGACTGCTTTCCTATTGGCAAGCCCTGGGCCATTTCGAGAAAGCAATCTTTACAAGGACTTGAGAGTGCGCGTGAAGTTGAAACGGGACAAGGTGTCGCTTCGGGCTAGGACGAAATGGCCACCCACATTCGGGGTGAATACGCAGCACGGAAAGCTGAGAATGTCCAGTACTGTAAATGCACCATGGAGGGAATCGGTGCGGCAAGTAATTCCGCCCGGCTAACTGAATACCATCACGCGCGCCCGGTGCCCAATCGCAAGCTTCCCGTCGCAAGTGTAAAGCACCGCGTCGGCCGCTTCCGCTAAGGCAATGTACACCGCGTCATAGGCCGTGAAATTGTGCCGCAACTCCCAAATGCGCCCGAGTAGAGGCCCGTGTGGGTATCGTTCCGCGGGCAACTCCACCAGCTGTCTCAGGACCTGCTTGATTCGCAGCGAATCGACACGCTGGCTCGCCACCAAGCGGCGCAACGCACTGGCCACTTCGATATCCAGCAAATGCGGAACGATTAGTTCGTCCTGACATGCGGCGAGATCCCGTCTGAGCCATGTGCTCAATGGGCCATTCGCGAGCAACTCGACGACGGCCGACGCGTCGAGCACGATCATCCCGAATCGCGCAGTTCGCGCACGATCTTAGCCGCACTGGTCTTGCCTACAATCGGTATCGCTTCCCTGGTGCGCTCCAGCCATTCCCGCAGGCTCGGCCGTTCCGCCACTCGTTGCAATTCCCGCTTGAGATAGTCGGAAAGGCTCATTCCCTCCTGCGCTGCACGGGTCTTCAGTATCTGATGCAACGCCTCTGGTACGTCTCGCACCTGGATCATCTTGGACATGTTCTTCACATGATAACATGTGCCCCACATGCACCTGAAATCGACTATCCCCGCGCCTTCCGCTTCGTCGCCGCCTTCACCGGCTGCTGCTCCGTCATCTCCGTCTCCGAAGCCGCCGGCTTCTTGGCGATGGCCAGGCTCTGCTTCAATGCCTCCATAATGTCGACGATCTTCGAAGGCTCCTTCGGCGGCGGCGCAACCACCTCCTGTCCTTTGACCTTGGCGTCAATCAGCGCCTGCAGATTGTCGCGATAGGAATCATGGTACTTTTCGGGCTCGAACGGCGCCGCCAGTGACTCCACCAGCATGCGCGCCAGCTCCCCTTCCTTCTCCTTAACCAGCGAAATATCGGTGCGAAACTCTTCTACCTTGCGCACTTCGTGCGTGTAGTACATGGTGTGCATCAGCAGACCATATGGTCCCGGCCGGAAGATCACGATGTGCTCGCGGTTGTGCATGGCTATCTTCGCCACGCCGACGTAGCCGGTTTTCTTCAAAGTGTCGTAGAGCAATGCATAGGGCTTCTCGCCCGCATCGTCCGGCGCCATGTAGTAAGAACTCTCGAAGTACAGCGGGTCGACTTCGCCCGATCGCACAAACTCCAGAATCTCGATCACCTTGGCCGACGACGGCGCTACTTTCTTGATGTCTTCGTCTTCAATCACCACGTAACGGTCTTTCTCGTACTCATAGCCCTTCACGATCTCCGACCGCTCGATGGGCTTGTTCTCCGCCGCGCAGTAGATCACTTGCTTGATGCGCGAGTTGTCCGTCTTATGCAACTGGTTGAAGCTGATGCTATCGCCCCGCGCCGCTGTAAACAGCTTGACCGGGAACGCAACCAGACCGAATGTGAGATGCCCCTTCCAAACCGTAGAAGCCATATTTGCCTATCCTACATACCATACTTTTCAAACATTTTCCAGACAAATGTACTGGCGGGTGACGCTGCCAACCGTCGCCACCCCTCTGTTAAGACGCGTAAAACGGTACTTTCTTGCTCTTCCCAAACGGCTGAAAACGTAGGATAATACAACTGGATCGTTGGCCCCCCGGCAATCCCGAATTGGTCTCGGGGGAAGATGGTACTCTTGTGCCGTCCCACATATTCTTCCTCTTCCCTTTACTTTCAATCGCTTAACATGTTACGCTGAAACGTCAAAATGCGTACTGTTGACCTGATCCGCCGGAAACGGGATGCAGAGGAACTCTCGCCCGAAGAAATCACGACCCTGATTGATGCCTACGCCCGCAACGAGGTGCCCGACTATCAAATCTCCGCTTTTCTGATGGCCACATATTTCAGCGGCATGACTGACCGCGAAGTCAGCGCGATGACTGAAGCCATGATTCACTCGGGAGAAACCGTCGATCTCAGCTCCATTCCCGGCATCAAAGTGGATAAGCATTCCACCGGCGGCGTCGGCGACAAAACCAGCCTGATCTCGGCGCCCATCGCTGCGGCCGCGGGGGTAATCGTCCCCATGATTTCCGGCCGGGGACTCGGCCATACCGGTGGCACGCTGGACAAACTGGAATCCATCCCCGGATTCCGTACCGACCTGACTATCGAAGAATTCCGGACGCAATTGGCCAAACTCGGCCTGGCTTTCATTGGGCAGACCGCCGAAATAGCGCCCGTGGACGGCCGGCTCTACGCAATTCGCGATGTCACGGGGACCGTCGAGTCCATCCCGCTCATTGCCACCTCCATCATGTCCAAGAAGCTTTCTGTCGCTCTCGACGCCATTGTTTTGGACGTGAAAGTGGGTTCCGGCGCGTTCATGAAGCGCCAGGTGGATGCCCGCCGGCTGGCCCAGATGATGGTGGGCATCGGCCGCCGCATGGACAAGCGCGTACAAGCCCTGATCACCGACATGAATCAGCCGCTGGGCTACGCCGTCGGCAACGCGCTCGAGGTGATGGAGGTCTCGCAGACCCTGCAAAACGCCGGGCCGACCGATTTGACCCGGCTCTCGCTGGAACTGGCCGCGCGCATGATCTATCTGGGCAAGATCACCACCACGCTGGAAGAAGCGCGCGAAGTCGCCCAGCAAAAGCTGCTCGATGGTTCCGGCTACCGCAAGCTAAAAGAAGTGATCGTGGCCCAGGGCGGCAATCCGCAGGTCTTAGACCGGTTTGAACTGCTGCCCAACGCCACTGGCGTGCGGGAAATCCCTTCGCCGCGCGCCGGCTATATCAGTTCCATCCACGCCGAGGATATCGGAAGAGCTTCTTCCATGATTGGCGCTGGACGCAACACCAAGGAAGACTCCATCGACCCCGCGGTCGGCGTGATCCTCGAAGTCAAAACCGGCCAGAAAGTCGACTCCGGCGGTGTGCTTTGCCGCCTGTACTACACCACCGACGAGAACGTCGAAGAAGCCGCCGAGCAGATCGAAGACGCTTTCCATATTTCCTCCACGGCGCCGGAAGAGCGCGAACTCATTCTGGAGGTCGTTAGCCAATAACCGCGCATGGAGCGCTTTACCGGCGTCCTCGGCATCCTGACCATCTTGCTGGTGTGCGTGCTGTTCTCGACGCACCGGAAACGGATTCGCCCGTCGATCGTAGCCTGGGGACTCGGGCTGCAGTTCACGTTCGCGTTCCTGGTGCTTCGCACGCCCGTCAGGAATGGATTTGAGGCAGCCAGCCGGGCGGTGAATGCGTTGCTCGGCTATTCCTCGGCCGGTTCCAAGTTCGTCTTCGGCGACCAATTGGGCGGTTCGCAACCGACCATTTTCGCGTTTCAAGTTCTGCCCATCATTATCTTCATCTCCAGCCTGTTTTCGATTCTTTACTATTTCGGCGTGATGCAAATCTTCGTCCGCGCCATGGCCGTGGTGATGCAACGCGTCATGGGCGCGAGCGGGGCGGAATCGACAAATGTCGCCGCCAGCATCTTCATGGGCCAGACGGAAGCGCCTTTGACCATTCGTCCGTTTCTGGCCGGCCTCACCGAATCCGAACTGTTCACCATCATGGTCAGTGGCATGGCGCACGTTTCCGGAGCGGTAATGGCCGCCTATGTTCTTATGGCAAATGTATCCATCACCCACCTGCTTACCGCGGTGATCATGACCGCTCCCGCCACCATCATGCTGGCCAAAATGCTGGTGCCGGAAGTGGAGCAGCCCGCAACCGCCGGGGGCGTGAAGATCGAAGTCGAAAAGCAGGGCATCAACATCATCGATGCGGCGGCGCGCGGCGCCGGCGACGGCTTGCAACTTTCTCTCAATATCGCCGCCATGTTGATCGCCTTTCTGGCGCTCATCGCCATGGTCAACGGAATCCTGGGAAACTTTGGCTTATCGCTGGAACAGATCTTCGGTTATTTGTTCTCTCCCGTAGCGTGGCTGCTCGGCGTGAAGTATAACGATTGCCAGAGCATCGGCAACCTGCTGGGCACGCGCCTGGTGTTGAATGAGTTCATCGCGTTTCAAAAGCTCGGCCCCATGCAGCCGCATCTCGATCCCCGGTCTTTTGTGATCGCCACCTTCGCGCTCTGCGGATTCGCCAACCTCAGTTCCATCGCCATCCAGATCGGCGGCATCGGGGCGCTGGCGCCCACGCGCAAGTCCGATCTGGCGCGGCTGGGGCTGAAAGCCGTGGCCGCGGGCACCATGGCGAATTTCATGTCTGCCTGCATCGCGGGGATGTTGTTGTGATCGAAGCCCATACCATTGAAGCAGCCGTCGGCCGCATCCACAAATTGTCGCCTCATCGGCCTACTCGAGCGGTAGTGCTCGGCAGTGGCTTGGGCGCTTTTGCCGATCAACTATCCGGCGGGACCGAAATTCCTTACACCGAGATCCCCGGCTGGCCCCGCTCCACAGCCATGGGTCACGCCGGCAACCTGGTCGTCACGCCCGGCGTGATCGTGCAATCCGGCCGCGCGCACTTCTATGAAGGGCACTCCATCCAGAGCGTGGTTTTCGGCGTGCGTG
>DATFZA010000395.1:0-2749 GCA_035314765.1 Bryobacteraceae bacterium | reverse complement strand
TCCGTTCCACCGCAGCCATTTTGAAGTCCGCGCCAAAGATCCGATTCGGCATAGAGACAGTCTCCTCCCATTCGCTGGGAAAGTGTCCCCATTTTCGCTGTCTCACTTTGTGGGTGCAGTCCACACCTCCGTCCCCGGTTTTCTACACCGCAGCGATCTTTTTCTCGGTCAACGCCGCGACGCCGGGCAACTCGATACCGGCCAGAAACTCCAGAGAGGCGCCTCCGCCGGTGGAGACATGCGAAATGCGGTTGGTCACTCCGGCCGACTTCACCGCTTTCTCGGAATCGCCGCCGCCCACCAGCGACACCGCGCCGGAATCGGCCACGGCCTTGGCCACCGCCACGGTTCCCTTGTCGAACGGCGGTTTTTCGAAAACGCCCATCGGGCCATTCCAGATGATCGTCTTCGCCTTGGCAATGATGCTGGAGAATTCTTTGACCGTCTCCGGGCCAATGTCGACGGCTATTTTGCCGTCCGGAATCGTCGCCACCACTTCGCTCGCCGCGCCTTCTTTCAGCTCCGAAACCACCACGTGATCGGACGGCAGATGCAGTTTCGATCCGGCGCGCTCGAGGAGCGCTTTGGCCAAATCGATCTTGTCGTCTTCCACCAGGGACTTGCCGGTGGGTTTGCCCTGGGCCTTGAGGAAAGTGTAGGCCATGGCGCCTCCGATGAGCAGGCTGTCCACCACCTTCATCAAGTTTTCGATAACCTCAATCTTGTCCGACACCTTCGCGCCGCCGAGAATCGCCACACTGGGGTGTTCCGGATGCTTGGTCACTTTGTTGAGATACTCGAGTTCCTTGTCCATCAGCAACCCGGCTGCGGCCTGCGGCATAAAGGCAATCATTCCGACGGTGGATGCATGCGCGCGGTGCGCGGAGCCGAAGGCGTCGTTGATATACACCTCCGCCAGTCCGGCGAGTTGCCTGGAAAAACCGGCATCGTTCTTTTCTTCTTCCGGGTGAAAGCGCAGGTTTTCCAGCAGCAACACTTCTCCCGGCTTGGGCCTCATCGCCGCGACTTCCGGGCCAATGCAATCGGGCGCCATTCTGACGGGCCGCTTCAACAGCTCGCTCAGCCGCACCGCGACTGGCTTCAGGCTCATCTCCGGATTCGGCTTGCCCTTGGGCCGGCCCAGATGGCTGGCTAGTATCACTCCGGCGCCTTGATCGAGTACGTACTGAATGGTCGGCAGGGACGCCTGAATTCGCTTGTCGCTGGTAATCTCTTGCCCACCTGGAGCCAGGGGCACATTGAAGTCGACTCGGATAAACGCAGTCTTGTCCTTCAGAGCGAGGTCACGCACAGAAAGCTTCATAGGATTCTCTTTTCATCGTAGCTCCCATGTGGGAAGATAATTTCACGTGGGGATAATTTGCTTTGACAAACCAAACTAATATCGGCTAGACTGATTGCTTGTTGCAGAGTCAGGTCGCGCAGCTCATGACGCTTTATCCCCGCATCTACTTCGCCTGTCATCTCCGCCACGTGCGGGACGACCGGACCCGGCAGGTGCTGAGCGCGCATCAGGCCAGCATCCTCGATCACCTGGACGAGATTGAGCCTTTGACGCTGCGCCGGTTGGCGGCACACATGGGCGTGACCGATTCAACGATGTCTCTGGGCATCGATCGTTTGATCCGGCAAGGTTATGTCACCCGCGCCCGCGATCCCCGCGACGCGCGGCGAGTGGAGTTGCGGCTCACCAAGGCTGGAGTTCGCATCAAATCGGAGAAGTCCGTGCTCGATCCCAAACGCGTCCGGCAGTTGCTGTCCTGTTTGACCGAAGAGGAGCGAGTGCGGGCGTTGGAAGGACTGGCGTTGCTGGCGAACGCAGGAAATAGGGCGATGGAGGCGTCCCGCGCATGAAGTGGCTGGCATTGGTTGGTATTGCTTTGGTCGCGATGAAGTGGCTGGCATTGGTTGGTATTGCTTTGGTCGCGATGGTTGTATTGGTGGTGATCATCGGTTACTTTCTGCCCGTGAAACACGTGGCCACACGATCCGCCCGCTTGCGCCGCACTCCGGAACAAGTGTGGGCCGTCATCATCGACCCACCCAAGGATGGGGTGCGCTATGAGCAAGTGGAAGTGCAGCCGCCGCGAAGACTGGTCACGCGGATCGCCGATAAGAACCTGCCCTATGGCGGGACCTGGACTTATCAGATCGCTCCCGAAGACAATGGGTGTTCGCTGGTCATCACGGAAAATGGCGAGGTCTACAATCCGTTCTTTCGCTTTGTGTCGCGCTTTGTGATCGGCCACACCGCGACGATAGACAATTATCTGAAAGGGGTGCGGGCGCGGCTCGGGGAGAGCTAAGTTCAACCGCTCCCTAACGGTCGCGGCTCGGTAAGATGCGTAACCGGACCATTCGGTGAAACGCGACGTACTTTTCAGAGCCGCGACCGTCAGGGAGCGGTCCGGAAGGGGCATTATGGGACGCGAGAAAATGTGCCGGGTTGAATTCGGGAAGCAAGTCTCCGAGGGCAAAGCGCTACTCGAGACCGATGAAATCCTTTTCCGCGGAGATTTTCGTTTGAAGATTCGGCGTGGGGAGGTGCGGAAGATCGAAGCGCTGGACGGCCAGATGCATGTGCATCACAGTGCCGGCGTCGCAATCTTCCACTTGGGGGAAGACGCGGGAAAATGGGCCGAGAAATTTCTGCATCCGCCGTCTCGCCTCGACAAGCTCGGCATCAAGCCTGGCCTCAAAGTGGCGCTGACCGGTAAATATGAACCCG
>DATFZA010000394.1:0-3092 GCA_035314765.1 Bryobacteraceae bacterium | reverse complement strand
CGATATCCTCGTAGGTTTCGAAGACGCGGTTGCTGAGTTTGTTGCTGCGCAGGTAGGCCCAGACATTCTCGACGGGATTGAGTTCGGGGCTGTAGGGCGGCAAGTGCAGGAGAGTGATGTTGTCGGGGACGCGCAGCTTATCGCCTTTCTGGTGCCAGCCGGCGCCATCGATTGTGAGCACGGCGTGCGCTCCGGGGACGACATTCGCGCTGATCTCCGCGAGGTGTAGATTCATCATCTCGGCGTTGGCGAACGGCAGCACCAGCGCTGCCCCGATGCCGCGGGCGGGGCAGATCGCGCCGAAGATATAGGCCCAGTCGTAGCGCTGATCGCGGGGAGCCGAAGGCCGCGAGCCACGCTCGGCCCAGACCCGGGTTAGCGTTCCCTGTTGGCCGATGCGGGCCTCGTCCTGCCACCAGAGCTCAAGCGGCTTGCCGCGGGCATGCTCTGGTAGCGCTGCATCTACGAGGGAGGCGAAGTTGCCTTGAAAGACGCTTGCGCCGCGGCGTCGTGGCCGGGATGGCGTGGCCTGGCCACCAGCCGGCGAAAACCCATGCGCCGGAGCACGTCGCTCATGCTGCGCTCGGCCAGCACCACGCCGAACTTCGCCGCGATCGCCCGCGCAAGGTCGGCCCGGCGCCAGCGTATCACGCCATGCTCGGCCTGGTCTGGCCCACGCCGGACCCACGCGGCAACTTCCGCTTCCTGCGCGGGCGACAGAAGTGGCTTGGGTCCGACATTGCCCGTCTTGTCCGACAAACCCGCCAGGCCCTGCTCGTTGAACCGATGCACCCAGTCCCGCAATGTCTGGCGGTCCATCCCGGCCGCCTTGGCCGCTTCCCCGCGCGACGCGCCCTCCAGGACCAAAGCGAGGGCCAGCATACGCCGCGATGCCGCCACGTCCTTGGTACGCCGCGCCTCTCGCCGAAGCCCAGCAGCGTCGAAATCGGACCGTGTGATCTGGATCGCCGTCCCCATGCTAACCTCCGCGAATCGAGTGCACAGACAGCGAATCACATGAACCGCTCCAAGGGAATCACCAGTGAGTCAGAGCCCGACACCGGGCGTATTAGACCAGATGTTCGCCTGAGATAGGGGGGGTGACCCGTCTCACAATATGCAGGATTTCGAGGGTTGCGCTGGATTGGCCGGCACCGAGCCTCATGCATAGGAGACGAGTCATGGAGAAGCTCATCACTTACATTGGCCTTGATGTGCACAAAAATACGATCGCCGTAGCGGTCGCTGAAGCGGGCCCGCGGAAGGAGGTGCGTGATCACGGAACGATCGCGAACACGCCGGCGGCCTTGAAGAAACTGATTGCGAAGTTAACCAGCAGCGGTCACGAACTACGGTTTTGCTATGAGGCGGGGCCGTGCGGCTATGGTATCCAACGGCAGATCGCCGCGGCGGGCCACGAATGCATTGTGGTAGCGCCATCGTTGATCCCTAAAAAGCCAGGCGACCGGGTTAAGACTGACCGCCGCGATGCGACCAATTTGGCCAAACTACACCGGGCCGGTGAGTTGACCGCGGTATGGGTTCCCGACCGGGCGCACGAGGCGATTCGTGATTTGGTTCGGGCACGCTTGGCGGCGGTGCGCACATTGCGCAAGGCACGCCAACAACTGTCGGGGTTCCTGCTGCGCCAGGGTTGCCACTACGGCCAGAAGGCATGGACGCTTCTACACCGGCGTTGGCTGGCCGGGCTGAAGTTTAAGCAACCACTGCATTATATCGTTCTCGAGGATTGCCTCGAAGCGGTGGATGCGGCGACCGCCCGACGCGATCGTCTGGAGGCGCATATCGAGGCGGCACTGCCGGCTTGGTCTCTTGCACCAGTCGTGCAGGCGCTCCAGGCATTGCGCGGCGTGGCCATGGTGGCGGCGGCAACACTGGTTGCCGAACTTGGCGATATCACCCGCTTCACCAAGCCAACTCAGCTCATGGCATATCTTGGCTTGGTTCCGTCCGAGAACTCCAGCGGTGGCAAGCGTCGCCAAGGCGGTATCACCAAGACCGGCAACGAGGCGGCACGGCGCATGCTGATCGAGGCCGCCTGGAGTTACCGGTTCCCGGCCCGGATCGGCCGCGCACAGCTGATCCGTCAGGAGAAGCTCACCAAGCCGGTCCGCGACATTGCATGGAAAGCGCAGGAACGACTGTGCCGCCGGTACCGCAAGTTTGCCCGGGCCGGAAAGTTGCCCACGGTGATAACCGCCGCAATCGCGCGGGAACTGGCGGGCTTTGTTTGGGCGATCGCCAATCAAGTGCAACCGGCAGCAGCCTGACACCTTCTCATTGACATCGAATATCTCGCCAAGAAAGGAGCTCTCCGCCGCAACTATATATCCAAAGCTGGGCAAGGCCGGAGGCACGATCACGGCCAGGGGAACCCTCGTAGACTCTATCAGCCGGATCTTATCCGACGCTGGATCTTAGACCGAGGAAGCTCCGCGACGCATCACAGGTCCGGCGGTAACCAACCCGCGTATCAGAGAATGATCAACCGTCGTTTCATGATCGTGCTTCCTGCCCTTCCCAGTGGCGGCCATTCTGAAAAAGCTTACAAAAGGAAGCAAAGTATTTTCACGCCTGCAGCTTGAAACGGCGAACATGCGAGAGTCTGTTTAGAAACTCGCTCTGGTGAGCCAGTCAGCGTGTTTTTCGAGACCCGGCGCGCAGCGTACGTTGAGTACGTGAGCACCGGAAGCGCAGAAAAGCGCTCTGAATGGCCGCCAGAGTAGAGTTTACACACAGACTCTCAGTCCCCCTCGTACACGTGCGGCAGGCCAGGGTGCCAAGCCGCGTCCATCGGCTGGCTTGAGGTGTACACATGGATGCGCTTCGCCGCCGCGGACTGGATGATCGCCACCGTGTCCGGCAGGGGAATGTAGCTGGCCTCCTGCACATCGGCACCGAGGTTGAATGGCAGATTGCCCATGCGCTTCCAGGCTGCGAGCACCAGGCGCTGATAAGGCAGGCCGAGATCCGGCAAAGCGGAATGGTAATCGGCGATGGCGGTGGTCCAGGAGCCGGTCTGGCCTTTCAGCCTGGCCAGGAACCGCGCGGCGTAGGCCGCGTTCTTGTCC
>DATFZA010000393.1:0-5807 GCA_035314765.1 Bryobacteraceae bacterium | reverse complement strand
GTCCTGGGCGAAGTGGGTAAAGGCTACAAGATCGCCATCGAGACGCTGAACGAGGGCCGCATCGCCATCGGTTCGCAGATGGTTGGCTTGGCGCAGGGGGCGCTCGATCATGCCATCGCCTATGCTAAACAGCGCGTGCAGTTCGGCCAGACCATCGCCGACTTTCAGGGCGTGCAGTTCGAATTGGCGGACATGGCGACCGAAGTGGAGGCTGCGCGCCTGCTGGTCTACAATGCGGCCCGGTTGAAGGACGCCGGTTTGCCCTTTGTGACTGAGGCCGCCATGGCAAAGTATTTTGCGTCGACCATCGCCGAGACCGTGGCTTCCCGTGCGGTTGAAATTTTGGGCGGCGTCGGCTTCACCAAGGATTATCCGGTTGAAAAATTGTATCGGGACGCCAAGATTGGCCGAATCTACGAAGGCACCAGTAATATGCAAAAGATGACTATCGCCAAACAGATTCTCGGCCGGTAACTGAGAGGTAACTATGCGATTCGTTCTTGCTTGCTTGCTCCTGACGGCCGCCTGCTGTTGGACACCACTAGGGGCCGCCACTGCTCCGGACCCAACGCCAGCGCAGATTGACGAGATCATCGCCAAGTTTGCGGCCAAAGAAACCGACTTCGCCAAGGCTCGCGGCAACTACACCTACCGCCAACACGCGAAAGTCCAGGAACTCGATCCCGGCGGCAACCCGCAGGGCAAGTGGGAGGAGGTCGCCGACATCGTGTTTACGCCGGAGGGAAAGCGCACCGAACACGTGGTGAGAGCCCCGGTAACCACGCTGCAGAATATTCTGCTCACTCCGGAAGACTTGCAGGACCTGCGCGACGTGCAGCCGTTCGTGCTCGTTACGTCCGAGCTGCCCAACTATAACATCCAATACCTCGGCCGCGAGAAGCTGGATGAAGTTTCCTGCTATTCCTTTTCCGTGAAGCCCAAGAAGTTGGTCAAAGGCAAGCGCTATTTCGAGGGCGAGGTGTGGGTGGACGATCAGGACCTGCAGATCGTCAAAAGCTATGGCCGCGGTGTCGGCGTCCAGAAGAGGAATTCCGACGATCAATACCCGAAATTCGAAACTTACCGCGAGCAGATCGACGGCAAATATTGGTTCCCCACCTACACCATTGCCAACGACACGCTGAACTTCAAGGCCGGACCGCAGAAGATTCGCCTAACCGTGAAATACGAAGATTACAAGCAGTTCAAGAGCGACACCATCATCAAGTACGACACGGACGATGTCAAAAAGAACGAGCCGCCCTACAAAAAACCTGAGGACCATTAGTCGTCGGTAAGTAGGGCGGGCGCCCTCGCCCGCGCCCGACCCCAGGCCGGGCTTCGCCCGGAGCCCCACATCGTGATGGGACAGAAAAATACCGCTCTTCCGGTTGACGAAGTTGTCCCCGATATCATCCGATCCCTTGCGCTTTTTCCAAATTTAATCCTCGGCGCCCCACCGGGCGCAGGCAAGACCACGCGCGTACCGCCGGCGATTCTGAACGCCGCTACTGGTGAAGTGATCGTTCTCGAACCACGGCGCATCGCCGCCCGCATGGCCGCCCGCCGCGTGGCGGAAGAACTCGGCGAGCGTCCCGGCGAAACCGTGGGCTATCAAGTGAGGTTTGAGGAGGTCGCCGGCCCCAAGACGCGGCTCCGATTTCTCACTGAAGGCGTTCTCACCCGCCGCCTACTGACCGATCGCAAACTAAGCGGCGTCAGCGCGGTTATGCTGGACGAGTTTCATGAGCGCCATCTCGACACCGATTTGGCTTTGGCGCTGCTACGGCGGCTGCAGCAAACTGAGCGGCCCGATCTGAGAATCATCGTAATGTCGGCGACGCTCGATACCACGCCGGTGGCGAGATTTCTGGGGGATTGCCCGGTGCTGCGCTCCAAAGGCCGCCTATTCGAACTCGCCATCGAGCATCTGCCCTACACCGCCCAGCCGCTCGAGGAGCAAGTAGCGTCGGCAATCGAAAGATTGAGCAAGGACCAGGGCGACATCCTGGTTTTCCTTCCTGGCGCCGCCGAAATCCGGGCCGCGATGAGAGTCTGCCAGCACTTCGATTTATTGGTGCTGCCCTTGCACGGCGATCTCACAGCCGCGGAACAGGATCGCGCCGTCGCCCCCGCCGATCGACGCAAGCTGATCTTGGCCACCAACGTAGCCGAAAGCTCCATCACCATCGATGGCGTTACCGCGGTGATCGACAGCGGGCTCGCCCGCATCGCCAGCGATTCACCCTGGACGGGCTTGCCGACGCTGCAGATCGGCCGCATCAGTAAGGCATCCGCGACGCAGCGTGCCGGCCGCGCTGCCCGTACCGCTCCGGGCCGAGCTTTGCGGCTCTATACGCTGGATGATTACCAACGCCGTCCCGATCACGATGTTCCGGAGATTCTTCGCCGCGAACTATCGCAACTCTGTCTCGACTTGCGGGTCATGGGCGCTAACGATCTCAGTTGGCTGGACCCGCCGCCCGCGTCCGCCATGGCTGCCGCTCAAGCCTTGCTGGAACGATTGGGAGCCGGCGGCGAAACCGCGCGGCGTATGGCTCGCTATCCGTTGCATCCACGCCTCGCGAAACTCGTCGTTGATGCGCCTACCGACGAGGGATGCAAAGCCGCGGCCTTACTCAGTTCCGGCGCCCGATCCACGGGCGGCGACCTGCTGACGCTGCTCGATGGCGAATGGGACAGCCGGAGCCGCCAGGTATACGAACAGATTCGGCGCATCGTACGACCGCGACGGGACCGGAACAACCCCGATTCTCTGGCTCAAGCCTTGCTCGCCGCGTTTCCCGACCGCGTGGCGCGCCGCCGGAAAGGCCGCGAACTGCTGCTCTGTTCCGGCAGCCCGGCTTTGCTCGCGGCCGAAGCGCAGCCGGATTTCCTGATCGCGCTCGATATTGAGGACCGGCCCGACAAGTCGCTGCCCCTGGTTCGCTTGTATTGTCCGATCCAACCCGATTGGCTGCTCGATCGCGTCGAAGAACGCACTGGCCTCGAATGGAACCGCTTTGCTGAGCGCGTGGAAGCCGTGACCGCCTGGATGTATGACAACCTCGTCATTGACCAGACCCGTAGCGGAACCGTGGACAGCGCTCAGGCCGCCGCCTTGCTGGCCCAGAAAGCGATCGAGGCTGGCATGGATCGCTTTGTCGACCCCACGCAATGGGCGGAGTTTTGCGCCCGCGTGAAGTTTGCCGGACTGCCGGAGCCGGAATTGCACTCGGCTCTGATCGAAATCTGCAACGGCTTGAAGAGCTTCGCCGAACTGAAGAACGCGGCCGCCAGGTTGATTCCGGCGCTGGAGCCGCGACAGCTCAATTCGCTCGCGCCACCAAGCCTCAAGCTCCCCAGCGGCCGGATCACCCGCATCCACTATGAAGACGGCAAGCCGCCTTGGATCGCCTCGCGGCTGCAGGATTTCTTCGGGCTGCGGGAGACGCCGCGAATCGGCAGAGTACCGCTGGTGGTGCATTTGCTGGCTCCCAACCAGCGCCCCATGCAGACCACTACAGACCTAGCCGGGTTCTGGCAGCGGCTCTACCCCCAGCTCCGCCGGGAGCTGGGCCGGCGCTATCCCAAGCACAAATGGCCCGAGAACCCCTTGGCCTAGCCCGCAGCTCCACCCGCGAAGTGCGCCGGTGTTATCCCAAGCACAAATGGCCCGAGAACCCTTTAGAGCCTGTTACTAGCCTCAGAACTCCTATAGTAGGGGATCAGTAGAGTAGATGGGCCAGTCCGGTTAACGTCGAGCAGGTGGAAGGTAAGGGCGGGGCCGCCGTCGAGCATCCGGAGTGTCTGGTGGTTGAGATCGACAAGCAGCAGTGCCAAGGCTTCAGCAACTTTGGGAGAGTCTGGTCTTTGCAGGAGAACTTCCAAGCGATCCGGACCTGCGGACCGGACGACACCGGGCAGTTGCAGCAGGCCACGGAAGATGCTGAAGGCATCCTTGGGATTCTGGTAGAACCGATCGAAGTGCAGAGCCAGCATGCGTTCGGCATTGGCGGCGGTCAGTTTCAGAGCGTTAACCAATAGGCGGCGATCCTCGTGAAGTAGCGCACGTGTCTTGCCGGCCTGCTGTGCGGATATCTGACTGGGGGTGTGGCGCAGACGGTTCTCTACTCGGGTGAGGACCTGATGTTTTTGCGCGATTTGGCCCCGCAGTTCGGCGTGAGCGATCTTGAGCCCCGGTGGTCGGCGTTTCCATGGATATCTTATACGAAGATCTGAAGGGCCCGGACGAAGCTTGGAGCAGAGTAAGACCATTTATCCAAGAACATAAAGTCAACTATCCGATTCTGATGGGCGACGATCAGGTGACCAAGTCCTACGCGATAGAGGCGCTGCCGGTGACCCACCTCCTAGATAAGCACGGAAGGGTTGCTGCGACGTACGCCGGCGTCGCGGACAAAGAGGATGTGGAACGGAACGTCAAAGCCCTTCTGATGGAACGCTAACCCCGCAACGTAGGATGATGGGAGTAGTGTCCAATCCTCCTTTTCCCATTTTGCAGAAGCCCGCCGCCGCAGGCGCGCTGGATCCAGTCTGCGGAATGGGCGTAGATCCGGCCAAGGCTACAAACTGGACTGAGTTCGACGGCAAGAAATATTATTTCTGCTCGCAGGGCTGTCTGCTGAAATTTGAGGCGGACGCGCAGAGATATTTGCAGCCTCAACGCACCGCCGAGCCCATGCACGAGCCGGCGCCTTCGACGCGCATCGAATATACCTGTCCGATGCACCCGGAAGTGCGCCAGTCCGGTCCGGGCCACTGCCCCAAATGCGGGATGGCGCTAGAGCCGGTCACTGTCTCGCTGTCCGTTGAAGAGCAACCAAACGCGGAACTGATCGCCATGACGCGCCGGTTCTGGATCGCGGTTGTATTGACTGCGCCCATTTTCGCGCTGATGCTGCTGGGCCGGCATCTGCCGTGGGTGGAACTGGCGCTGGCCACGCCCGTGGTTCTCGGCTGCGGCTGGCCGTTCTTTGAGCGCGCGTGGGCGTCGCTCGTGAACCGCAGCCCGAATATGTTCACGCTGATCGGCATGGGCACCGGCACAGCATATTTTTATAGCTTGATTGCGACGTTACGGCCGGACATTCTGCCAGAAGCATTCCGCCATCACGGAGAAGCGGCGCTTTACTTTGAACCCGCGGCGGTGATTGTGACCCTGGTGCTGCTCGGCCAAGTGCTGGAACTGCGTGCCCGCCAGCAAACCTCCAGCGCTCTGAAATCGTTGCTTGGATTGGCGCCGAAAACGGCGCGGCTGGTACAGGGCAACGGCAATGAGATGGACATACCGCTCGACCAAGTGAGAGCCGGACATCGCTTGCGAGTGCGGCCGGGAGAGAAAATTCCGGTGGACGGATCGGTGATCGAGGGCAGCAGTTCGGTGGACGAGTCCATGCTCACGGGCGAGGCGATGCCCGTGGAGAAGCAGCTTGGCGGCAAAGTGACGGGCGGCACGGTGAATGGCACGGGCAGCTTTATCTTTAGCGCGGAGCGCGTAGGCGCGGACACTTTGCTGGCGCAGATCGTCAAAGTGGTGAGTGAAGCCCAGCGCAGCCGCGCGCCCATGCAACGCCTGGCGGATAGAGTGGCAGCCTGGTTTGTACCGGCGGTGATCGCGATCGCCGTGGTGACGTTTATCGCTTGGGCGATCTGGGGACCGGATCCGCGCTTGGCCTATGCGCTGGTGAACTCGATCGCGGTGCTGATCATCGCCTGCCCCTGCGCGCTCGGCCTGGCGACGCCGATGTCGATCATGGCCGGAACGGGCCGCGGGGCAATGGCGG
>DATFZA010000392.1:0-8195 GCA_035314765.1 Bryobacteraceae bacterium | reverse complement strand
TGATGCGTCGGATCGAGATAGAAGTGCGTGGCGAAAATCGCCAGGCACTCCGGATTGGGAGTCTCCAGCGCCAAAAGTGCGCCAGCCTTCAGCTTCGCCGCGCAGAGACGCACCAGCTCCGGCAGCCGTTCGGGCGGCAGGTGCTCCACCACCTGGCAGCAAACAATGCCATCCAGGTGGGAAGGCGGCAGCGCATCTAAATAAGCAAATAAGTCGGCGGTTTCAGCGTCCAGGCCTTTAGCCCGGCACAGTGCGACACATTCTTCGCTCAGATCGATTCCTCGGACGCCCACCCCGGCGTCCGTCAACACTCGCAGCAATTCGCCACGCCCGCAGCCGATGTCCAGCACATGCTTCGAATCGTGGAAGCGCGTGGCGTACATCTGTTGCCGCTGTTGGATGTCGGCCTCCGAACCGCGAAATCTGCCGGTAAACTTCATCCAGTCGATCTTTATCCAGTCGATCTGGGGCAGAGGAGGCAGGCTAACGGGCGGTGCGACTTCCGGGCGTGAAAAACTCAAGCGCTGCCGTACCAGTCTCAACTCCGAATGAATCAGCTCATCGTACTCGCCCCGGATCTTCACCATGTCGGCCCACATCAGGCGTTGAATTTCGCCGATGGCCTGCGCCAGGGCGTTCTCAAAGTCGCGGTGCTGCGATGACAGACTCCGTTGGTGGTTTTCTTCGAGAACCGTCGTACGCTGGCTGAAGGAGGCTTGCAGATCGGAAAGACTGCGGAAAAAATGAATCTCGTTGTCGCTGAGCTTGCGCTCCCAGGTCTCGCGCCAGGTGCTCCAATGAGTCCGGATGTCCTTTAGCTCTTGAACTTCTCCCGCAACCTGGGTGGTAATCTCGGCCGAATGCTTCTGCCAGCGCTGATCGAGGTTGTCAATCTTCGCGGAGACCGCCACGATGGCGCGATTGCTTTCGTTGAGCGCGTCCATCGTCGCCTGCACGCACCCCAGCACCGCTCGATTGAAATTCACCTGCTCTCTCACATGCCAGTTCAAAGACCGCGCGATCAGCCGCTTCAGACGCTGAACGATGCTGTTCACCACCCCGCCGGAGCGTGGGTTCACCGTGCCGATGCTGGCCACCTTGCCCTCGGCGCTGTCGCGCGCCTGTGACAGAGGAATCAGGTCGGCCAGAGGAATATCGCCCAACACCGCGCCATTGGGATTCCGTGTCCGGACGCGCCGGCGAATCTCCTCGACTACCGCCGAAATCTCCTCAGCTCTTTGTCCGGCGTGATCTTGATCCACTCTTCCCACTCCAACTGGCGGTGATCTTTGAATACACGCCCCCGCGCGGCGTGAATTCACCTACGACCGTCGCCGACACCGGCTTCACGGCGCGCACCACGTCCTCGAGAAACCGGTTCACGACGTTCTCCTGAAAAATGCCCAGGTTGCGATACGCCAGCATGTACATCTTGAGCGATTTCAGCTCCAAACATTTCTTGTCCGGAACGTAGCGGATGAGAATGTTCCCGTGATCCGGGAGACCGGTCTTCGGGCAAACGGAGGTGAACTCCGGCATTTCGATCTCGATTTCGTAGCCGGGATATTGGTTGGGCCAGGTTTCGATCTCCGGCAGCGCCGCGCCGATCCCGGCGCTCGCGTGTTCGTCGGTATATTGCCTCTTCATGCTGCCTTAGTAATCGCCTTTGCCAGCAGGTCCAGAAACAAGCCGACATCGGTGACCACGCCCACCATCTGGCCCGTTCCGCGGTCGCTCACCTTGGTCGCGACCGCCGGGTTGATGTCCACGCAGACAATCTTCACCCAGCTCGGCAACATGTTGCCGACGGCTATGGAGTGCAGCATCGAACCGAGACACAGCACCAAGCCCGCGCCTTTCAACTCGGCGGCATAGGCGTCCTGCGCTTGGTTCATGTCGGTGATCGTGTCCGGCAACGGTCCATCGTCGCGCAAGCTTCCAGCCAGCACATAAGGGACACCGGCGCGCACGCATTCATACAAGATGCCGCTCTTCAGCCTCCCACTTTCCACCGCGCCCCGCACATTGCCGCAATGGAACACCGCGTTGATGGCCCGCATGTGATTGCGGTGGCCGTGCTCTTCCTGCCGGCCGTCGCTCATGCGGACGCCGAGCGAGGTCCCGAGCAGCGCGGCCTCGATATCGTGCACGCCGAGCGCATTACCGGCCAGCAACGCGCTCACATATCCGTTGCGGATGAGCATCGATAGCGCCGCCGCGCCGCCAGTGTGAACTACCACCGGCCCGGCTACAACAATCACCTTTTGTCCGGAGCCGCGCACCTGTTCAATCAGGGCCGCGGTTTGGCGGACTGCCGTTTCCACCTGCCGCTCCGAGGAGATTCCGTTGCTCATGAACGCAAAGGAAAGGCGGTCCCGTTCCTTGGATTCCGGAATCACCCTGATACCGCGCATACCCACCACCGCTTGATCTCCCGCACGCACGTCGCGCAACCGCCGGCAACGCGCGCCGCCGTCTTTGACGACGACCAGGGCATCCATGCGCTGGTCGGCCACTTCCACCCAGCGGTTGCCCAGCCGGACTTCGGTGCGGTGATTGGTGGTCGAATAGAAATCTTCTGGCGCGCAGCAGTCCCGCTCCACCGCGCGCAGTTCCGCATCGCCTTCTTCCACCATCGCGCAGCCGAGCCCGAGCAATTGCGGAAGCATCTTGTCCATCGATTCGCGATCCTCAGTGGACACGCGCAGACGCAGGTAAGATTGATCGGTATTGGTGCGGCCGATGCGAAATTCTTCCACGTCAAAGCGCCCGCCGAACTCGACCACTGTGTCGAAAATGGTCTCCATCACGTGGGAGTCGATCAAGTGCCCGCGCGCCTCGACAATCTCCTGCAGCGGCGCCGATTGTTCCGTTTTCATGTATTCAGTACCAGGATAAGTGACAAACCCGCCCTCAACCACTTTACAATCCCGTTGCAATCGCGTGAAGAAAGTACCAACACAAGCTTTGTCACAAATGTTTTTTCCACAGCTCATCGATCTGTAACGCATAGCACGTTATGTATGAAGCATGAAGTGTGACCTGCACGTCCACACCACCGCTTCGGGCATGTGCAACATCCCCTTTTTCGAGCGCATTTGCCGCGAGTGCTATAACGATCCGGGCGTCCTGTACGAGCTGCTGAAGCGGCGCGGCATGGATTTCGTCACGGCCACGGATCACGACTCCATTGACGCCGTGGAGCCGCTGCGGCGCCATCGCGATTTTTTCCTGAGTGAGGAAGTAACCTGTCATACACCCAGCGGCACCGAATTGCACATGGGCGTCTATGGAATTCGAGAGTCCGATCACGTTCAATTGCAGCGCCGCCGCAAGGACTTGCCTGCATTGGTGTCGTATCTCAACGAACGCAAACTATTTTTCAGCATCAATCATGTCTTTTCCAGTCTCACCGGACCACGCACCGATTCGGACTTTGCCTTCTTTGAAGAATTCTTCCCCGGCATGGAAGTTCTTAATGGCGCAATGCTGGAGACCAGTAACCGTGCCGCCGCCGAACTTGCCCGGCGCTGGCAAAAAGCCCCGGTGGCCGGCAGTGATGCCCATACCCTCCACTCGCTAGGCCGAACCTACACCGAGGTTCCTCACGCGCGTTCAGTTGAGGAGTTTGTAACCGGCCTCAGTTCGGGGCATGGCGTGGCTCATGGCGTCTCCGGCACTTATAGTAAGCTCACCTTGGCCGTGATGGAGATTGGCTGGTCGATGGTGCGCGAGAAGAATTGGACCGCCTTGATGGCGCCGCTGTTTCTCGCCGTGCCGTTTGTCATTCTGGCGAACGCCGTCCGCGAACACACCTTCACGGGTAAGTGGGCCCGCCGGCTGCAGGTCACCGAGCAAACTGCCGCTACGCCGGTATACTGCGCGTCAGTGTCTCGTTGAAGCGGTACACGCTTGATGGCCGCCGCTGTTTCTCGCTGTATCGTTCGTCATTTTGGCAAACGCTGCACCGGCATTTTGGGGAAAAATGCACAGGCTAAAGCCTGTGCCACCATGTGTCAACAGCCGGAGGTGGCACAGGCTTTAGCCTGTGCCTGGAGTTTCTACATTTTCAGCACAGACCAAAGTCCGTGCCGCCTTGGCTGCCTCGTGGCACAGGCTTTGGCTTGTGCATCGATTACGATTCTAGGAAATGCCATCCGCGAACACACCTTCACGGGTAAGTGGGCGCGTCGCTACGCCGGTATACTGCGCGTCAGTGTCTCATTGAAGCTATAGCCGAATCCGCGCACGCTGCGAATCAGTTGCGGATTAGCCGGATCTACTTCGAGTTTTTGCCGCAGCCGCAGAACGTACACGTCCACCGTCCGATCGGTCACCGCGCGGTCGTTGCCCCAAACGGAATCGAGCAACTGCTCGCGGCTGAACACCACTCCGGCCCGCCCCATCAGGTACTCGAGTAAGCGGAACTCGGTCGCCGTCAGCGGAACTTCATTGCCATTCAGCCGGACCTGGCAACGCGTACGGTCGAGTTCCAGGCCCCCGGCCTTCAGCACCGGACTGGCCTCGGCGGGCCGCCGTAATTGCACTTTTATCCGCGCAATCACTTCGCGTACAAAGAACGGCTTCACAATATAGTCGTTGGCGCCCAGTTCCAGACCCACAATGCGGTCCGTCTCCGACGCGCGCGCGGTAATGAAAATCAACGGAGTTGCCTGCAAATCGGTGTGGCTGCGCAGACGCTTGCAAATATCCAGACCATCGGCATCCGGCAGCATGATATCGAGCACGATCAGATCGGGCCTTTCCCTTACGCACAACTCCACCACTCCCCTGCCGGTGTGGCTGCCCACGATCTGAAAGCCCTCTTTTTCGAGGTTGTACTTTAAGAGCTGGTGCAGGTCAACATCATCTTCAACGAGAACGATTTTCTTCGTGGCCATTGTTTCTCTCTTGAACATAGCCCGTGGTCTGTGACGATCCGATGACAGTTATATGAAACAGCTCTGACACCACGAAATAACGCCAACCTGATAAACTAAGACGCGCATGTCGAAAGCTGCCGATGCCCTTCAAACCGAACAGAGCCGCCTGGATGAACCGTCGCTCTATGTCAATCGCGAGTTAAGCCTGATCGCATTTCAACGCCGGGTTTTAGAGGAAGCCGCCGACCCGGCCAACGCGCTGCTGGAACGGGTGAAATTCCTGTCCATCTTCGCCTCAAACCTGGACGAGTTCTTCATGGTGCGGGTAGCCGGGCTAATGCAAAAGGTGGAGAACGCCAGCCAGGAACTGAGCCCGGATGGACGCACGCCGTTGGCGCAATTGGAGGCCATCCGGCACGAAGTTAACGAGCTGCTCCCGGAAGCCTACGACTTGTTCACCAACGGTTTGTTGCCCGCGCTTAGCCGCAACGGAATCCGCTTGCTGGACTATGACGAACTCACGGGCGACGAGAAATCCCGGATGGAATCGTACTTTCTGCGTACCGTCTTTCCGGTTCTCACGCCGCTAGCCTTCGATCCCGGCCGGCCCTTCCCGCACATTTCGAATCTGAGTCTCAATGTCGCCGTCTCGGTGAAAAGCGCCGACGGGCGCGAACATTTCGCGCGAGTGAAGGTGCCAGATACGCTGGCGCAACTGGTGCCCATCCGGGAACGCACCGGGGAGTCCTCCTTCCTCTGGTTGGAACAACTGATTATCGCCAACCTGCGCTATCTGTTTCCCGGGTTGACCATCGTTGACGCGCACCCCTTCCATGTCACGCGCGATGCCGAGGTGGCGATTAAAGAAGTAGAGAGCGACGATCTGCTGGAGACTATCGAAGAAGCTGTCTGGCAGCGCCGTTTCCGCGACGTTGTGCGGCTGCAAGTGAACTTGCGCATGCCGGCCCATATTGCCGACATTCTGCTTACCAATCTGGAAGTCGACAACACCGACGTATACCGCGTGGACGGCCCTCTGGATCTCAGCCGGCTCCGCCATCTCAGCGTGGATCGGCCGGACCTGAAAGACAAGCCCTTTGCGCCTTGTACGGCGCCGGCTCTTGCGGACAAGGCGGGGGCCGATCTGTTCACCACGATCCGCCAAGGCGACGTGCTCTTGCATCATCCGTATGAGTCGTTCCAGCCGGTAGTGGAGTTCTTGCGCAAGGCGGCGGCCGACCCGGACGTCCTGGCGATCAAAATGACTTTGTACCGTACGGGCCGCAACTCGCCCATCGTCGAGGCCTTGCTCGAGGCCATCGACAACGGGAAGCAGGTCGCGGTGCTGGTGGAATTGAAAGCGCGGTTTGACGAGGAGAGCAATATCGAATGGGCCCGCGCGCTGGAGCGCGATGGCGTCCACGTGGTGTACGGCTTGGTTGGTCTCAAGGTCCATTCGAAAGTCGCTTTGGTAGTCCGGCGCGAGGGCGACGTGATGCGCCGTTATGTCCACCTGGCGACCGGCAACTACAATACGACGACCGCGCGGCTATACACCGACCTGGGCATGCTCACGTGCAACGATCAGATCGGCGCCGATGTCACCGACCTGTTCAATTTCCTCACTGGGTATTCAGCCAAGACGCAGTTCGATAGGTTGCTGGTGGCGCCCATCAATCTGCGCAAGCGTTTTGAAGAACTGGTGGAGCGAGAGATCGCTCATCAGCGGCAAGGTGGACAGGGCCACCTGATCCTAAAGATGAACGCGCTGGAAGATCCGCTCATGATCCGGCAGCTCTATCGCGCCTCTCAGGCCGGTGTGAAGCTGGACTTGCTGGTGCGCGGAATCTGCTGCCTGCGGCCCGGCGTTTCCGGAGTCAGCGACAATGTCCAGGTGACCAGCATTCTCGGCCGGTTTCTGGAACACAGCCGGATTTACTATTTCCGCAATGGCGGCAAGGAGGAAATTTATCTCGGCAGCGCGGACCTGATGCCGCGCAATCTCAACCGCCGCGTGGAAGTGCTTTTCCCGGTCGGCGATGAACGGCTGGTGCGGCGTCTCAGAGACCACATTCTCAGCACTTATTTGAGCGACAACGTAAAGGCCCGCAGGATGCATAGCGACGGCGCTTATACGCGCGTTGTCCCCGCGCCGGGCGAGCCGGCCATCAACGCGCAAGCGGCCTTCCTGGCCCATTACAACGGCCTGACAGCAGCGACGAACCCCGAACGTCAGTGAGGGGTGAAAGAATCGACCTTCGGCCCGTCTTACACAGGGCAAGTGATACAAAACATTGTGTGGCAAAAATGCTTTGATCGATTTTTTCACATCTTCTCAGTGAGGGGATGGAGACACGTTGACGCGAGGTCCACAGGCTTTAGTCTGTGCCTGGAGTTGGTACATTTCTGAACCATGTTGACCCATGTCTAAACCCGAACCGTCAGTGAGGGGATTGGCGCCGATCCCCTCACTAACGTTCGGGGCTAGACAAATGACCGGAACGAGCAGTAAGTACTGAATCGTCTAGTGACCGGCTCCACTGTGATAGGATCGGCCAACTTGGCCTGAACCGGCCGGAGCAAAACGCGGCACCGGTGTTCTGTTTCCCATGCTGGTCCTGTTCGGCATCAGCGGGCTGTCGCACGCACAGCACTCCACTCCCTTTCGCTACGATGTAATTCAATCGGATGGTCGAGTGCTCGTCCAGGATGGAGGCTTTACGCCGTCCACTAGAGAAATACGCTGAATATAACTGGAGCGCCGATTTGAGCAGCCTCAGTGATCCATGGCCGCTGGGACCACTCCAGGGAATGGATGGCGGCATCGATGCTTGCTTGTCCTGGAGAGATGCTGGCATCAGCGTGGCTGCGATCTGTCTGGAGCTGGGCAACAAAATGGTCTGCAGATCAGTTGCGGGGCCGGAAGGAGCGTTGAAGCTGTACAAGCGGCAGGAGCTACGCCAGTATTTGGGACGGAGCCGCGCGACAGAGACACTACTCCCACGAATGAGCGGGCACATTTGTCCCGCTCCGTTTTGCCGGGGGAGAAAATCCGAGGAGGCCTCCTATGGTCCGTTGAATAACCCTCAACGGCGAAGGGGCCGTTTCTCGAAAGCGGCTACGTTCGTCGCCACCAACATTGCACTGGGTTGCCCGGGAACTTCTGCGCTTTAGTCGACTCCGCTGCGACGAAATAAGCTGAGCCTCTTAGATTTCAGTTTAGCGGGCGGGTGCAAGGATTTGCGGGGTGTTGGCAGCGAGAAATCATGGCAAAGTACTGACGATGCGGGAGAAAATTTTGTTTACCTGGGC
>DATFZA010000391.1:0-3826 GCA_035314765.1 Bryobacteraceae bacterium | reverse complement strand
CACCGGAAAGCCGGTCGGCCAGCAATGGGTGCCGATCGAGAAGCGCTAGTAAATGCACGATCTTTCGTTCTTCCGGGCGAACCTGGAGTCCATCTCCCAGCGCCTGGCCGCCCGCGGCTTTCAATTGGATATAGAGAAGTTTCGCGAATTGGACCGGCTGCGCCGGGCCGCGCTCACTGAATCCGAACAAATGCAGGCGCAGGCCAACCAAAGTAGCTTGGCCATCGGGAAACTCAAACAACAAAAGGCCGACACCGAAGCTTTGCAGGCCGAGGTTCGGTCTCTCAAAGAGCAAATTGCCGCGCGGGCCAAGAGGGTGGACGAGTTGGACGACCAGTTTCGCCTGCAGTTGAAGAGCATTCCCAACCTCCCGCATGAATCCGTGCCGCCTGGCCGCAGCTCTGAGGAGAACGTCGAGATTCACCGTTGGGGCGAGCCGCGCAAGTTTGACTTCGAACCCAAGGTGCACTGGGACCTAGGTCCGGCGCTGAATATTCTCGACCTGGAGCGGGCCGCTAAGATCACCGGCGCCCGCTTCGCTGTCTATCGCGGATTAGGAGCGCGGCTGGAGCGTGCGCTCGCTAGCTTCTTCTTGCAGGTTCACACCGAGCATCACGGGTACACCGAAGTTCTGCCTCCTTGTTTGGTTAACTCCGCGAGCCTTTTCGGCACCGGTCAGCTTCCCAAGTTTCAGCAGGATTTGTTCAAGCTGGAAGGCCACGATCTGTGGCTGTCACCCACGGCGGAAGTGCAGGTGACCAATTTATACCGGGATGAGACGCTCGATCTGGAGAAGCTACCCATCAAGCTGTGCGCTTACACGCCGTGTTTTCGCAGCGAAGCCGGGTCGTACGGGCGCGATGTGCGCGGTATCATCCGGCAACATCAGTTCCAGAAAGTGGAATTAGTGAAATTCGCTCGCCCGGACCGGAGTTACGACGATCTGGAAACACTGACCTCCGACGCAGAAGATATTCTCAAGCGATTGGGCCTGCCGTTCCGGCGGGTACTGCTGTGCGCGGGCGATACCGGCTTCTCCGCCGCCAAGACTTTCGATCTCGAAGTCTGGCTACCCGGCCAAAACGATTATAAAGAGATCAGCTCCTGCTCCAATTTCGAAGCCTTTCAGGCCCGGCGCGCTAACATTCGCTGCAAATCCGGCAAAGGCAAGTCCGAGCACCTCCACACGCTAAATGGCAGCGGCCTGGCGGTTGGCCGCACCTGGGTGGCGATCGTCGAAAACTATCAGCAGGCCGACGGCAGCGTCACCGTACCCGAAGCGCTGCGGCCGTATATGGGAACCGACGTCATCCGCCCCGAGTAATGCCGGCGTGTCTCTCGACGAGCTTTACCGCCGGCGCGCTTCCCGCGCTTGGAATCACCGCCTGCTGCGGCTGCTGGAGCCTCCGGCCCCATTCATCCTGAATCCAGCCGAGCCCAAGGATTTTCCCCTGGGCCGCTGGAATCTCTATATCGGCGGCGCAGGCCGTCAAGTCCCGGGCTATATTAACCTCGATTTATTTTTTGTTCCGGGTGTAAATGTCGGTGGCGATGCCGAATATCTCCCTTTTCCGCCGGGCATTTTTCAGCGTGTGGAATGCGACGCGGTTTTGGAGCACGTCCGCAATCCGGAAAAAGTCATGAGCGAAATTCGGCGGGTATTGGCGCCCGGCGGCTACGTACATTTGGTGACGCCGTTCTGCCATCCCTTTCATGAGTACCCGAAGGACTTTCGCCGCTTCACGCTCGACGGGCTGAAAGAAATTGCCGGCCCTCTGGAAGTGGTTGCCGAGGGATGGCGCACCGGTCCCACCGCAACTGTGCTGGTCATCGGAATTGAATATGTGAAGCTGCTTCTGCCGTTTCGTGCGTGGCGCATGATTGCGCACGGGGTGTGTGGCTGGCTGCTCTTCCCGTTCCGGTATCTCGATCTGCTGTTCTTCCGTTCGCGCGAGGTTCGGCGAATTGGGAATCACTGCTATCTTTGGTTGCGCAAACCGGAGCTCTAGTTCTTTGTGGGGCGGGCGCCATCGCCCGCGGCCGACGCCCTCGTCGGCCCTTGCCTGCACAGTCAGCCTCACCCGTCGAACAGCCCAATCTGCTGCTCCTCTTTTTCCGGCTTGGCCTTGCGCGGTTGCCGCAATGGCGTGCCCACCACTCCCATCACCAGGAGCGAAGTCAGCGCCTCCTTCGGCACAAAAACACGCTGGTTTTGAAACGACGGATCGGGCGGAATCACTGAAAATCCGGCGCTTTCCAGCGCCAACAGATTGTTGGCAAGAATGCCGTCCATGGCCTCTCCATCGCGAAACGTCATGCGCACCCAGAGTCCCGCCATCTTGGGCCGCGTCGTAAACATCCGCAGTTCCCGGCGCGGTTCCCCTTGCCCCCAATCGCGCACAAAGCAGACCAGCTTGACCTCGGAATAGGGAACCACCTGTGCACTTCCGCTAGCCGTAAGGAGTTCGATGCCGGTAGAGCTCAAATAGCTTTGCGGATTCACGAAGCCCGAGAGCGTTTCGCGATCGAAGCGCGACACCAACACTTTCTTACTGGTTGAGCTGGCAGGCATCTAAAACAATTTTGGGCTTATTGTAGCATCCGAGCTGAGTATCGCCCAATCAGTGGCGCGCGGTATTCGAGTATGAAAGTGTTATTTGTTGAAGTACAACGTGACGTCCACCTTCAACTTGGCATCGTCCACTTTGTTCTCAAATCTGGTGTTCTTGAGATTCTCAAACACGCCGTCTTCCTTGATGCGGTCGAGAAAGCGCTTCGGGTAGTCGGGGTTGAACGGCTTGCCTTCCAACAGGCCCCACATCTTGCGTATGGGCGGTTCGGTCTCGATGTCCAAGCCGACAATCGACAGCTCGCCCATGCTGTACTGCGGACCCGGTTCAAACTCGAAAGTGAAATCGACGGTCTTCGTTTCATCGCGCATTTTGCGCTTCAATTCCGATTTGATTTGCAAGTAGCCCAAGCGGCGCAGGGCCTTCTCAATATTGGCCTGAGCGGTCTTTGCGACCTCCATATTGACCGGCTCGCCTTCAGTCAGTTTGGCGATTTTGGCCAATTGAGCACGCGACATGCTACTGGCGCCCTCATAATCGATCTTGCCGATTTTGTAGACTGCGCCCTGATCGATATCCACAGTCACCACCAGCCCTTTGACGTCGGTCGCGGGCGTGGTGGTGATCTTCGGAAACTTCACGGCCAGACACCCGCGCACCTCATAAAGGGGACGAATATTGCTGTCTAGCAGAATCCGAAACTGACGCTCTGTGTAAATCGATCCCACCGCGATACTATAAAACGCTTTCACCAATTGCGTTGCAGGGATGTCGCCGGTGTTGGTGAACTTGACTTGCGCCACTGAAGGCCGGGGAGTCACCGGACGAACCAGGATCTCCAGATCGGGAGGGTGGTTCTCCGAGACCACGCGGGCGATCACCTTGTCGTGGAAGTCATGCCCGGCCAGAAATTCGTTAATCCAGGCCGTATAGCGTTCCAGAATCTGCTTGGTGCTTGCAATACTTGGTCCAAAGAACGGATCTTTCTGCTTGAGGAAGGCCGTTAACTGATCGTCCGCGACGGGCAGATCTTCAAAACGGAGCGGCAGGAACGCCTGGACCTCGCTGACCTCGATGACGCCATCGTAGCCTTTTGCATCTTTGGCCGGCGCAAAGCTGCAGCCGACATTTTCGAAGACTCCCGACGCCACCAAACGGTCGCGAGCGGCATCGAAATCCGCCTTGGAGACAGGCTGCCCGATCTTGAGGCCGCTGACGGAAATAATTTGCGCGGCGGTGTAATGGTGGTTGCCCTC
>DATFZA010000390.1:0-2755 GCA_035314765.1 Bryobacteraceae bacterium | reverse complement strand
TGATTGACCGCAAGCTCATCGCGCCCGCGGGGCGCAAAAAGGTGGTGGGCAATCCGATCGTCTATAAGACCACGCGCGAGTTCCTCATCCAGTTTGGTCTCAATGACCTGAATGAACTGCCGACGCTGAAGGAGTTTGAGGAATTGGGCCGGCTCGCGTTTGTCGATCCGGAGCTGGACGAGGCCGCCGCTGCCCCACAAGACGTCGAGCAGCATCTACCCATCCAGGAACCGGAGCCGCAGCCCGAACCAATTCACGACCCCGATCCAGCCGAAGATCCCGACCCGACCGAAGGTCCGGAAAAGCACCCCGTGCGGGATTGAGCGGCGGAGTAACGCGATGGCGGAAGAGCGTCTGCAAAAAATTCTCGCGCATGCCGGCGTTGCCAGCCGCCGCAAGGCGGAAGAGCTGATTCAGGCCGGCCGGGTGAAGGTGAATGGCGCGGTGATCACCGAACTTGGCACCAAGGCCGATATCGGGCGCGACCATATCAAGGTCGATGGCAAGCTGTTGCATTCGGTCGAGCGCCCGGTTTACCTGGCGCTCAACAAGCCGCGAAATTATGTCACCACGGTGACCGATCCCGAAGGCCGCCCGACGGTGATGGACTTGCTCAAGGGCGTGAAGCAGCGGGTGTACCCCGTGGGCCGGCTGGATTTTGCGAGCGAAGGACTGCTGCTGCTCACCAACGACGGTGAATTTGCCAACCGCATCTCATCCGCGGCCAGTCACGTGGTCAAGACCTACGTGGTGAAGGTCGCCGGTCATTTGACCGAGCAGCAGGAAGAGCAGTTCCGGGCTGGGATCTCGCTAGGAGGACGCAAAACAGCGCCAGCCGGCCTCAAGCTGATCAAGCGCGCCGAGAATCCCTGGTATGAAGTGCGCCTGTCCGAGGGCCGGCAAAACCAGATCCGGCTGATGTTCAAACATTTTGGCGTGTTGGTGGAGAAGCTGCGCCGGGTCAAGATCGGGTTTCTCGAGTTGGGACTGGAGCCCGGTAAGTTCCGCCACCTGACGCCGGCCGAGGTCGCAAAATTCCGCAAGATTCTTAGAATGGACGAGGAGCATGGTGACGATTCCGAAAATGGGGAGCATCGTGACGATTCCTGAACTACTGCGCAAATCGAAGACCATCGCCGTGGTCGGTTTGTCCAGCAATCGGATGCGGCCGTCGTTCGGAGTCTCTGAATACCTGCAGCGCGAGGGCTACCGCATCATCCCAGTGAATCCGCAAGAGAGCGAGATTCTGGGCGAGAAAGTCTACGCCCGGTTAGAAGACATTCCCGAGCACGTGGACATCGTGGACGTGTTCCGCCGTCCGGAGTTCGTGCCGGAAATTGCGGAATCGGCCATCCGCATCGGGGCGAACGCACTCTGGCTACAGGAAGAAGTGGTGCATCCGCAAGCCGCGCAGCGGGCGCGCGAAGCCGGGCTGACGGTGGTGATGGATAAGTGTATTCTCAAAGAACACCGGCGGCTGGTTTGAAGCGGTAAACTGGCTGGAGTGCGACCTATTTCTGCCCTTCTTGTTACGGTCACCGTTCTATCAGCGCAAGGAATCCCGCCGCGGGCCAGCGCCTCCGATTATCTGACGCAGGGCAAGGCTGGCGATGTCACCATCGCGGCTGAGTTCCTGGGACACTCCATTCCCACTTCGACCAATATCCTCGCGTCGGACGAGTACGTGGCGGTCGAGATCGGGTTGTATGGCGCCACGGATTCGTCTCGCCTCAAAATTTCGCATGAAGACTTCTCGCTCCGTATCAACGGCAAGAAGAATCCGGTGCCTGCGGACCCCTACGAACTGGTCTATAAATCCCTCCGAGACCCCGACCTAGAACCGACCGCAGCCGAGCAGAAAGAGAAAACCAGCAGTCTCAGTACAGGAGGAAAAAATGCATCCGAAGCCAACCCTCCGCCCCCGAAGTTTCACATCCCGATGGACGTGTTGCGCGCCATGGAGCAGCGCGTTCAGAAGGCTTCGCTTCCGGAATTAGAACGCCCTCTGCCGGTGGCGGGCCTGATTTTCTTCGTCTACCGCGGCAAGGCGCAGAGCATCCATTCCGTGGAACTGATTTACAGCGGTCCGGCGGGCAAGGCCACGTTGGAGCTGCAACCGTAGGGGTAAGCGGCGTTCTAGCGGGCTCGCTGTGCTACACCGTTGTCGTGATGCCGATGAGGTTGTAGTGGTAGGGGCGGGCGGCGTTCTAACTGGGTTCGCTGCGCTGGCGCTGGAGAGAACGCCAGGTAGCTTGGCTGCCCGACGCAAGGCCGACGGGGGCGTCGGCCGCGATCCAGGGGGATCGCCCCACAGGTTCCGCCGCTGGCTTGAGCTTAATTGAGACATCAGTTCGGCGTTTCCGAATACAGGGATAAACCAACTGGACCGTCTATGTTATTGGGATGTGGGATTAGGTTCGTTGGCTCACTATTGTTTTCGCTGAAAATGCCGTCATCGAATTCGTCCTCTTCGGGTTTTGGATAGTCGGGAAGGACGATACAAGGCTCGGGTTCCGGAGGGGTTTGCGGGGCGCTGGCGGTCGCGGGCTTGGGTTCGTTTCGCGGCTGGAGATATTGAGAGGGATCGCGGCCGGTGGTAGAGACGTCGGGGCGAGTGATTTGAATGGGTTGTGCGCCGGCGGGACGGATTTTGACGAGGCGGTGGAACTCGGCCAGGGCGCGGGAGCGGGCTCGTTCGAGGCGGGCGGTGGCGCGCTGGACGGGCGCGACGTCGCTTTCGACTCGCTTTTGGGTG
>DATFZA010000389.1:0-5299 GCA_035314765.1 Bryobacteraceae bacterium | reverse complement strand
GGAGCGAATCCCCTTGAATATCAGGAACTTTTTGCGTCTCAGCGCCCATGTCCAAATGCTGCCCATTCTTGAGAGCGGCGAAGAGACGCTGGTCGGCGGACAAGCCGTGATGGAAGGCGTCATGATGCGGGCTCCGCATAGCTATTGCGTGGCCATCAGAAAGCCCGACGGCCAGATCGCCAAGGAAGAAATGCCTGTTCCGCGCATGTCGGAAAAATATCCGATCTTCAAACTGCCGGTCTTGCGCGGGCTCGGCACGCTGGGCCAGGCTATGGGCCTGGGATTCAAAGCGCTCAGCTTTTCGGCCAAGGCGGCTTTGGCTGAAGAAACGGCGGCTGGAGAAAACCAGGGCCCGGCTGCTGAGAGCAAAGGCAAGGAGATGCCAGGCTGGGTCATGGGCGCGAATCTGGCTTTTTCGCTGCTGTTTTTCCTGTTCCTGTATAAATTCGTACCGCTTTTCCTCGCCACGCAAATCGGCCATCGCTACCCTGCCCTGAACGGTCGCGTCACCATCAACCTGATCGACGGCACCATTCGCATTCTGATCCTGCTCACGTTCTTGTACTTGATCTCGCGCATGAAGGACATGCACCGGGTGTTTGAATACCACGGCGCCGAGCACAAAGTTGTGTTCAACTACGAGTCCGGCAAACCCGTGACGGTTGAGAACGCCCAGCAGTTTGTCACCTGGCATCCGCGCTGCGGGACCAGCTTTCTGCTAGTGGTGATGGTGATTTCTCTCCTGGTTTATGCCTTTCTGCCGTTCGATGGGTTCTGGGCGAAGTTCGCCACCCGCATCGCCGGCCTGCCTTTGGTGGTCGGCGTGAGTTACGAACTGATTCGCGCGGCGGCCAAGAGCAAGGGAATGTTTTTGAAGGCGCTGACCGCCCCGGGCCTCTGGCTCCAGCGGGTAACCACACAGCCGCCGAACGACGAGCAGGCGGCGGTGGCGATCTCCGCGCTTGAAGGCGCCATGGCGCTCGAAGAATCGCAAGGCGGCCAACTCGTAATCGCATGAAGTACGCTTCGCGGCTAGACGAACTCGAACGGCACTTTGACCAGTTGACCAGCCAGATGGCCGATCCGGCGGTGATCAACGATTCCGACTTGTATCGCAAGACGGCGAAAACCCGCAGCGAGATCGAACCCGCCGTCAACAAATACCGCGAGTACAAACAGGTGGCCAGCGATCTGGACGGCGCCCGCCAGATGCAGCAGGATCCGGATCCGGATCTGCGCCAGATGGCGGCCGAAGAAATCCTTCGTCTGGAGCCGCAGCTCGAAGAAATCGAGAGCGAGTTAAAAATTCTCCTCCTGCCCAAGGATCCGCTGGATGACAAGAACGTGGTGCTCGAGATTCACGCCGGCACCGGCGGCGACGAAGCGACATTATTTGCCGCCGAAGTCTTCCGCATGTACACGCGCTATGCGGAAACACAGAAGTGGCGCGTCGAAGTAACAGCGGTTAGCGAGTCGGCGGTGGGCGGTTTGAAAGAAGTAGTCGCGCTCATCAGCGGCGACAAGGTCTATAGCCAACTGCGCTACGAGAGCGGTGTGCATCGCGTCCAGCGCGTTCCCGAAACCGAGCAGCAGGGCCGCGTCCACACCTCCGCCATCCGCATCGCGATCTTGCCGGAAGCCGATGAAGTGGAAGTCAAGCTGGAGGCAAAAGATGTTCGGATCGACACATTCTGCTCCTCCGGCCCCGGCGGGCAGTCGGTCAACACCACCTATTCCGCGGTGCGTTTGACGCACTTGCCAACCGGCCTGATCGTTTCCTGCCAGGACGAAAAATCGCAGATCAAGAACCGGGCCAAAGCCGAGCGCGTATTGCGTTCGCGCCTGTACGAGATCGAACTCGAAAAGCAACAACAAGCGATTGGCGCAGAGCGCCGCACCATGGTCGGCACCGGCGACCGCAGCGAGAAAATTCGCACCTACAACTTCCCCCAAAACCGCGTGACCGATCACCGCATCGGTCTCACCCTGCATCAGCTAGACTTGGTGATTCAAGGCAAGATGGAGCCGCTGATTACCGCGCTCACCGCCTACTACCAAACTGAAAAGCTGAAAGAGCAAGGCGAGCAGGCAGCCTAGCGATTTGACTCTGCAAACAGCCCTTTTGCAGGGAACGGAACTGCTCGAGGCGGAATCTATCCTTGCGCCCCGCCTGACTGCGGAAGTGCTGCTGGCTCACGCTCTCCGCCAGGACCGCGTCTATCTTTACGCGCATCCCGAGGAAGAACTGACCGAGGTCGCCTGGATTCACTATGGCCGCTACCTGCATCAGCGCATGCAAGGCATGCCGACGCAGTACATCACTAAGCGCCAGGAGTTCTACGGGCGGGAATTCCGCGTGACCAGCGACGTCCTCATCCCACGTCCGGAAACGGAGCACCTGGTGGAAGCCGCACTGTCCCGGATCAGCTTCGGTGACACGGTGGTCGACATCGGGACGGGTTCCGGCGCGCTGGCGGTGACGCTGGCGCTGGAGAAAAGAGTTCATGTGTTCGCCGGCGACATCTCGCCCGCCGCCGTAAAAGTAGCCCGCGCCAACGCCGCCCACTGGCAAGTCCGAGTGCAATTCTTTGTAGGCGATCTATGTCTGCCGTTAGCTGATCGCAGCGTAGACGTGTTGGTCTGCAACCCGCCCTATGTTCCGCTCACCGACCAGCCGGGCCTGCAGCGCGAGGTGCGCGACTACGAACCACACGTGGCGCTCTTCGGCGGCCCGACCGGGTTGGAGCAATACCAGCGCCTCATCGCCGACGCCCGCCGCGTCCTCCGGCCCGGCGGTTGGCTGCTAGTGGAACTCGGCTACAATTCGGTAGAACTCGTGAGCGAAATGCTGCGGAGCCAGGAAGCCTGGCGCGATGTGGAGGTCGCGTCGGATCTGGCCGGGCTGCCGCGCGTGCTGGCGGCCCGTTATTCGCCATGACGGCTTAATTGCCCTCACGCCAATGCCGCGCCCCGAACGCCATGGTGGAAAAATCTGTCGGTAAGATAGCATATATGACTGATCCAACAGATGAGGGATTTTATGTGATTCTCGAGCGAGCCGGCCCGTTTGCAAACTCTTGTCGATCTGATCAAGTCCGACCCGATCAAGGGCCTTCGGACCGCGGAGGGTGTGGCCTGCGTTTTGGACGAAGAATTGACCAGCGAAGAAGTTGCTGCGGGGATGAAGCACTACTGCCTACCCCATCCCGTAGCGAAAAGTCGTAGGAAGCTCAAGACATGATCTTACCGTCACTATTATAAAGGCAGAAGCGGAACCTACGGTGCCTCGACTGGGCATTCGACACCCTCACCAGTTCTCGTGATGCAGCCCCACCCGTCGTCGGTCTTGACCTTGGCTACTCCCTCGTCAAACGGTTGGGGGGCGTGCCGCTCGAACTCGATAAACCTGGGGGGGATAACAAACTCTCCGGTCTTGTCGATAAAGCCCCAATTGAAGCCTCGCTCAACTGGTGCCAGACCATTGTGAAACACCCAGGCATCGTGGAATTGGATGGGTATAACCAGCTTCCCAGCTTTGTCGATGAAGCCCCAAAGCCCATCAAGTTGTACGGGGGCCGACCCCTCAGCAAAGGGATAAATCTGGTCATAGCGGAAGGGCACGATCATTTTACCTGTTTTGTCGATCAGCCCTTCCTTGCGTGTGCCATCGGGCTTCTCCCGCTCAACACCCGCAATGTTATCGTGAAAATCGTAGGCCAGATCGTACTGTGGCTTCCCCGTCCGGTCAATGTAGCCGTATTTGGAGCGACCACCTACCTCTTCGGAGACCGACGCTAGAGATTCAGAGAAGCGAGAGGCTAGCTCAAACTTTGGTTCGATTACAAGCGTGCCCGACTTGTCGATGAACCCCCACCTCCCACCTATCTGGACGGCCGCCAAGCCTTCTTCGAATGATTCCGCCTTTTCATAAATGAACTTGGTGATCGTCTTGCCGCTCTCGTCCGCATAGGCCCACATCACGCCTCTTCGGACCGGCGCCAGTCCGTCTTCAAACCCCCGGACCTGATCGAACTGCAACTCGAGTCGGCGCACAATCGGCGCTTTCCAAGCATTCGGGTTTTTGGATGAATCGGCGTGTCGGGACTGCGACACGTCTCCCGTAGGCGTGGGCGGTAGCTTTCCGCATCCAATTCCAATCGCCGCAAGGATGGCCAATGTCACTAACAATACTCGCCGTTCATTTCGCGCCCTTGCCCTTCCGGGGTGTTACCGCTCTCTTTCCATCAGTCGCCTCCTGGCGCCGACAAAGCACCAATCCGAAGTATAGGACGGAACTCGAGAAAACAGGCGAGACAATTCCATATTCGGCGCCGAAGCCTTCAAGCTATCTCTATTCCATCGCGCTAGCAGTGCTCTCGAGCGCCCGATTAGACTAGCTTAGCCTTAGCTGGCAGCTAGGACGTTACGCGCGGGCGGTGGTATCCGATCCGTCGCTCAGGGGCAAACCGCTGGCGGGTGGCCAGGCGAATCCGCGTGACGTGGTTTACGAAATCCGCCCTACCCGCGCCGGCGGCGCTCAATCGAATCGACGATTTCATCGACGGTCAGATCTTTTTGCCACTGAAGACGGTCTTTTGTGTAATCGCCGGGTCCAGATCGGCTCAGTCGAAGAAAACGTGCCAGGCCATCGGCGCCAAGCTCACGAGCAAGAACATCGAATGCGTAGCGTTCGAACTGCTCGTCAGTCATGGTTTCCAGCTTACTCATAGCGATCTTCCTGACTCCAGGATAGCGGATTGAGCACAGCCACGCGCGGACGGCCGTCGCCGCGGGAAGCTTTGCGCATAAGTCCATCATCCGTGGTTAGCAGAACGTCAGCGTGCGCCGCTTCCGCACAAGCCAAATGCAGCGCGTCAAATGGTCCGTACCCAGCGTGCTGAAGTTGCCTGGCCCGGGAGCGGATTCCACCGCTTGTTTCGATGGTTTCCGAGGCCAACGCCAGGAGGGCAATACTGTCAATTTTCCTTCCCTCATGCGGGTTCCTCCCAAGCTCCTCAGCCAGTGCGTCACTCGATACCCATTGAATGAGGTCCTCGCGCACTTGCTTCAGGATTTTCTCAACCGCCTCGGCTTCTTGGCAAACGCGTCGCTGGGTCTGATCGTCCGTGAGACGACTCAGACAGCACGCATCGAGGTAGATCCTCATGGATATGATGGTGCCATGTGATCTGCCGCGGGCGAGATCGCTGCAAACGTTGGGACCGCATGCCATGAAGACTTACTTCCACATCGACATGGATGCATTCTTCGTGTCTGTGGAAGAGCTGTTCGACCCGTC
>DATFZA010000388.1:0-2279 GCA_035314765.1 Bryobacteraceae bacterium | reverse complement strand
CCGGACCGTGGTTCGACCCGGCCAACGCCGCCGCCGTGGCCAGCGGGGGCGCGTTTTCGCTGACGTTTGCCTTCGCGTATTCCGGCGATACCAGCGCCTTGGGATCCGTCTCCGCCACGCTGACCAACTCCGCGGGAACTTCCACCCCGGTCACCGGGAGCAGATAGAATTCTACTCGCTGCCGGGTGTGCGACATGAAAGTGAGTAAAAGTGAAAGATCAGGCAACCCGAGCCTGCTCCCAGTAGTCTTCGAAGCGGCCGTTGAGGCGACAGCAACGTAGGGCAATGATGGCGTTGGCGCCACGAACGGTCCAGAACATCCCGGAGCGTTTCAGACGCACTGCGATGACTGCCTTGCAGCCGGCTTCAATCACTCCGGAACCGACGAACAGCCCCATGGCGCGAAATCGGGGATAGTTCATCCGGCTGGCGTTGGTGTCAAAGTACTCCGCTTCTTTCAGGACCTCCTCGGTCAGTCCGGGGTGTGAGGTGGCCTGCTCGGTGGCAATCTCTCGCAGGTGCGCCACCAGACTCTTGATTTCGCCCTGGTCCAACAGTTCCTTCATCGGAACCATCCAGCTTTTCTTCGCCGCCGAATCCTGGGGGTGGAGCAGAGCGGCGATTTCCCATAAATGTTGCCGGGCATGATAAAGATCCACAATCTGAATGGCGCCGGGAAAGTGCTGGTTGGCCAGATTCCAGATCCACACGGCTCCGTCCCCGATGACCACCTTAAGCTTGGCCCACTCCCATCCTCTGCGCCAGGCTTCGCTATAGATGCGGTAGCCGAACTCTTCGGCGGTTTCGATGGCGCCCACATAGGTAGTGGAATCGGGGTCGCGGATGGCCCATCCTTCGTGGTCCACGGATGTCTGAGTGAACACGCCACCAAGCTTACACTCGCGCGTACGGGCACGCTGGCCCTCCGTCCTTCCGGTCCGTCCTTCGGTTTCAGCGGGAACCACGGGGACTTGCACACCGTCCATCAGCACATACATCTCCGGAATGTTCTGTTTGGAAACCAGGGGCAGGACCAATTGTTTAGCGCGGGCGACTTCCTGTTCGTCCCGCTGGGCGATCTGCGCGCCAATGGCTTCGGCAGCGCGTTCGACAGCTTTGGCGGGGACATCCAGGCCCGCGAGCACCTTCATCGGTTCGCACCCTAAGGCGAACGGCATCTCGCTGCCCACCACGGCTTCCATGCGCCTTACGCCCGGCGAGGATTCCAGACCGGCGACACCCAGTTCCACGTCGACCGGGTACTGTCCTGTCGCACAATGGGCGCAGAGGTAATAAGGGCGGGTGAGTCGGACCGTCCCCACCACGGTCAGCACAGTCTTCGAACGTAATTCCTTGTAATGCGCCGTATGGCCGCACGAACAGGGAAGCGTTCGGTGGTCCTCTTCTGGCGGAAGGTATTGCAGCAGTTGCGTCAGCGCAGAAGCCCCAGCTTGGTGCATAGCGGAGCGGATGGAGGTTTCGACGGCTTCCAGGTCCAAGCGGCCGGCCTTGCGACGGTCCTGAAAGATGACGTTCAGCAGTCGGTCTAATTCGCGGGCCACTTCCTGGAGGATGGCTTGCGCCGTTTTTTTTCCTGGGCCGAGGACTCGGTCTGTTCGATGGGCCGCAAACGACAGATCTTTCGATTGACATCGACCAACTCACCCGTCAAGGTCTGGAACTTGCGGAATTCGGCGATCTCCCTTTCGGCCTTGCGGACGGCGGCTTGAGAAGGCAGGTTTTGTGTAACGGTCTTGCCCTCGACCTTCTGGGTGAGTTGCGCATGGGGGCCGTGGCCGGGGTCGTCGGGCTTGGCACAATGGCACCCAGGTTTTCCGCAGGGCCGGGAAGCATTAGCAATGGAGCCGGGTTGGAAGTCGCCAAGTTCAGAAATCTGCCGGAGTATGGCGGATCTGTCGTCGACCAGGGGCGAGAGTGGGTCAGGCATGAAGCCTCCTCGCCTTACAGTATCATATACTTTAAGAATCGGGGCACAAAAAAAGAAAACTTCCGATTCCTCACTTCCATGTCGCACACTCCTCGCTGCCCCTGCTCTTGACAAACACATGGTACGTGACGGCGTCCCAGGCGTTGTGAATACCGGTGAAGAGCAGCGCCAGCACCGCCGCTCCGATGCCGAACAGGGCCTCGCGCGGATGCAAACGAGCCGCGCATGCTGATACAGCCAACATGAAGTATGCCGCCAACGGCAGCAGAACATGAAACAACCAGTCCTCGAATTCGGGCTGGTACGCGGTCTGCGCCCGCATTCGCCGGGT
>DATFZA010000387.1:0-2866 GCA_035314765.1 Bryobacteraceae bacterium | reverse complement strand
AGGAGGCATTTCAGAAAACGGTGGACACCGGATTCGTCACCTTTTTCAGCCGCTCCCGCAACCGGCTTTGGCTGAAGGGGGAGACTTCGGGCCACAAGCTGGTGGTGAAGCAAATCGCCACCGATTGTGATCGAGACGCTTTGCTGATTCAGGTCGAAGCGCTTGGCCCGGGCGTCTGCCATGAAGGGTACCAGAGTTGCTTCTTCCGTAAACTGGCCAACGGGCAATGGGTGGAAAATGAGCCCCGCGCCTACGATCCGAAGGAAGTCTACAGCGCATGAAGCTCAAACTGGGACTTCCCAAGGGCAGCCTGGAGACGGCGACCATCGATCTGTTCCGGCGGGCTGGTTTCAACATTACGACCAGTTCGCGGTCCTATTTTCCGGCGATTGACGATCCCGAGATCGAGTGCATGCTGATCCGCGCGCAGGAGATGGCGCGCTACGTCGAGGACGGCGTGCTGGACGCCGGTCTCACCGGGCGCGATTGGGTGCGGGAGACGGAGGCGCAGGTGGAAACCGTCGCCGACTTGATTTACGCTAAGCAGAGTTTCGGGAAAGTGCGTTGGGTTCTGGCGGTGCCGGAGTCGTCGCCCTTTCACAGCGTTCAGGATCTGCAAGGCAAAGTGATCGCGACCGAACTGGTGGCGGCCACGGGCCGGTATTTGGAATCGCACGGGGTCAAGGCCAAAGTGGAGTTCAGTTGGGGCGCGACGGAGGTGAAACCGCCGGAGTTGGCCGACGCGATCGTGGAAGTGACCGAGACCGGTTCTTCTCTGCGCGCCAACAAGCTGCGGATTATCGACACGGTTCTCGAATCGAACACGCAACTGATCGCCAACATCGGCTCCTGGAAGGACGAGTGGAAACGCCGCAAGCTGGAGGATGTGCGTATGCTATTGCAGAGCGCCATTAATGCGCTGGGTAAAGTTGGTCTCATGCTCAACGTGCGCAAAGATTGTTTACCGGCGGTTTTGGCGGTGTTGCCGGCGTTGAAGAATCCGACGGTGTCCACGCTCAGCGACAACGAATGGCTGGCGGTGAACACAATCCTGGATGAATCCGACGTCCGCACTTTGATTCCGCGTTTGAAGGAAGCCGGCGCGCAAGGAATTGTCGAGTATCCTCTGAACAAGATCGTGATGTAAATATGCTGCGAATTATCCCTCTCGATCAAGCGCACGAACTGATCACCCGCAAGGCGTTGCGGCTGACGGAGGCCGAAAAGGTAGTGGCGCCGATCATCGAAAACGTCCGGCGCAACGGTGATTCGGCGTTGTTTGAGTATGCGCGCAAGTTCGACCAGTTGGATCGCAACGACGTGCGTGTGCCGCGAAACGATTGGGAGAAAGCGCGCAGGCGTGTGAGCGCCGATTTTCTGGCCGCAATGGATCTGGCTTCGTGCAATATTCGCGAATACGCCAGGATGCAGTTGCCGCAGGAAACGTCCGTGACGCTGCCCGACGGCCGAAGGCTGGGACAACTGGTGCGGCCGCTGGAATCGATGGGGGCCTACATTCCGGCCGGCCGGTATCCGTTGCCTTCGACGTTAATGATGACGGTGATTCCCGCGCAGGTTGCGGGAGTCCGGACCATCTGCGTGGCGTCTCCGCATCCGAGCGAGGAGATTCTCGCCGGGTGCGCGGTTTTGGACATCGGACACCTGTTTCGCATGGGCGGGGCGCAGGCGATTGCGGCGTTGGCCTTTGGCACGGCCAGCATTCCCAAGGTGGACCGCATTGTCGGACCCGGCAACATCTACGTCGCCGCCGCCAAAAAGCTGCTGGCGGGAGAAGTGGGAATCGACTTTATCGCCGGGCCAACGGAGATCGTGGTGATTGCCGCGGAGGGCGACCCGCGCTACATCGCGGCCGACATGCTGGCGCAGGCCGAGCACGACGTGGACGCTTCGGCCGTTCTGCTCACCACCAATCGAAGTCTGGCCGAATCGGTGGTGCAGGAAGTGAGCCGGCAATTGGAGAGCCTGCCGACGGCGGCGGTGGCTTGTGAATCCATCCGCCGGAACAGCGCTGTGGTGTTGTGCCCGTCGATCGAAGAAGCCGTTGAGGTTTCTAACAAATTCGCGCCGGAACACCTGGCGCTGCACGATGCCAGCCTGCTGCCGCTGATTCGAAACGCGGGCAGCGTCTTTCTGGGACCGAATAGCCCGGAAGCCGCGGGCGACTACGCTTCCGGCCCAAACCACACGCTGCCAACGTCCGGCGCGGCGAGGCTGCGCGGTGGCCTGTCCACGCTCGATTTCGTGAAGATTATCTCGGTGCAGGAACTGACCGCGGACGGTTTGCGGAGTCTGGCGCCCGCGATCACGACGCTGGCTCGCGCGGAAGGACTAGAAGCGCACGCGCGCTCGGTGGAGGTGCGGCTTGGTTGAGCAAGTCGCGGACGGGCTGCGGACGCTGGCTCGCGCCGAGGGCTTGGAAGCGCACGCTCGCTCGGTGGAGGTGCGGCTTGGCCATAGAAGCTCGCAAAATAGCGTGACGCATCTATCTCGGCTTGTGGGGCAGGTTAGTAACCTGCCGCGGGTTATTAACCCGCGCGCGGAGCGTTATCAGCCCGCCTGCTCGGCGCGCCCGTCACTGTGTTTAGCGAGTCTCAATCAGTGGATTATCGGAGCGCAGGATCTGACCGCGGACAGATTAGGGAGTCCTGCGCCCGCGATCGCGACGCTCGCTCGCGCGGAGCAACTGAAAGCGCACGCGCGCTCGGTGGAGGTGCGGCTTGGATGACCGCAAATTGGATCTGCCTCCGGGCGTGCTCCAGCCGCGGGAGGCGGTCTTGCGCATGGCGCCGTATTCGCCGCCGACCGGCGGACGGCAGGACAAGCTGCGGCTGGATTTCAACGAGAA
>DATFZA010000386.1:0-3694 GCA_035314765.1 Bryobacteraceae bacterium | reverse complement strand
TGCCAGCAACCAAGTTCCGCTGATACTGACAGCCGCGGGCCAATCCAGCGTAGCGGTTACCATCGCGGTGAAGTGAAAACCGGGGACGGACGGCTCGTTCCCAGTTTTCCGCTGAAGGACCTGAAGAAGGCGCGCGCCAATAACGCCCGCGCAACCGGCTACTGTTTGTCCTGTTTCTGCTGCGTCTCTTTGACCATGCGCTGTATCTCTGGCATGGCATCGCCGACCAACTGCTGGCCGACGGCCATGGATTTCTGCACCAGTTGCGGCATTTTATCGAGCATCGCCTGCCCTGCGGGGGATTTGTAGAACGCCAGGATACCGTCGATATCGCTTTCGGTGAACGTCTCCGCATAGATCTGGATAAAGGCGGGTTTGGCCTTCTCCCAGCTCAACCGGTTGGCGAGCATCTTCATCATTTTCTGTTGCATTTCTTCCTGCGCCTGACGGTCTTTGGCCGGCACGTCCGTCTTGGCGAGCTGGCTTGTAATCACGTTGTTCATCTGATCGAGCACTTGTGCGATCATCCGCTCGGCATGCGTGAGCTGCAACATTTCCTCAATCTTCGCGTTCTTGCTCTGCTCGTCCGCCCGCGCCAGCGCAGGCGAAAAAACCAGAAGTATTCCGGCCAAAAGCACGCTACCAATCGATTTCATAATGGGCTGCTCCAGTCTGTGGCCAGTATAGCTTGACCTTGTGGGGCAGGCTAGTAGCCTGCGACGGGTTATCAACCCGTCCTAGTTCGGGTTTTAACCAATGTCACATGGTCAATCTTACATCCCACGCCGGGCACGCATTCGCCGGTCTTCTACGCTATGCGGTTTGATGGCAAGCGGACGTCTCTTCGCCCGTCATCACAAGACGAACATCGACGAGTCAGGCAATCCGCGCTTGTCGGATAACGAGCGGCTGGCGCTCGCGACATCCTCTCCCAGAGTGCATATCACCGGTAAGAAACACCCGGCGGCCCACATCCAGAAGGACAAGTCGACGCTCATCGCCGTAATTCCTCAAGGAACATAGGGCACGCGCGAGCGGGGTCGACGCGATCTTACCTATTTTTTCGAGGCCAAAGTTTCAGGACGACAATGATCACAATTTGCAGGCCCGTCAAGCCATTGGCAAACATCAAGGGCACGGACATCCGTAGATAACCGTACAGGAACCAGAGCGCGACCCCGCTCCCGAACAGCGTCAGCATCAGCCAGGAAAGTGCGTGTCCTCCCACACGCCAGGTGCGGACGACTTGGGGCGCAAACGCCACCGTGGTCAAGATGCCGGCCCAGAAACCAATCGCCTCGGTGTGCGCGCTAAGAAACGTCATAGCCGTTCACACCGTAGGATCTCCATGCACTTCCACCGCCTCCGGCTCGACGCCCGCTACCGCGGGTTCCGGCAACCGCCCTCGCAGATTCGCCCACAGCCAGAAGAACGCAGTAGTCGAACTCAACAGTCCCGAAACCACTCCGATGGCTCGTGGGCTGTAGTGTTGCGAAGCCACGCCCGCGCCGGCCATGGACATCATCATCACCGCCCAACTTACCGTCTCCATGGTGGCGAACACGCGTCCTCGAAATTCATCGCTAACATGCCGCAGCAGCTGCCCGAAGTTCAGTACCGAACTCACCGCCACGGCAGATCGCGAAATCGCCAGAAACACCGCCGCCCAGCCGAATGTCGGCATCTGGCTGAACACAATGTACGCGCCGCCGTGGATCACATAGCAAACGGAGACGGTCCACTTGTAACCGCGAAACGTCAGCCGCTTACCCAGCGTGTGCGCCAAGCCGCCACCTACCAGCAACCCAATGCCGGCCGCGCCCCACAAGTATCCAATTCCCGCAGGCCCCATATGAAACACCAGTTCGCCGAACAGGCTGAACAGAATCTGCGCCGCGCCGCCTCCGGACGCCCAACCCGCCGCCACCAAGACAATTCCCAAAATCAAAGGCGACGATCGCAGGTAGCGCAGCCCTTCGGAGTACTCGTGCCAGGGCCGCACCACCTGGTTCTCAGTCAGCTCCAACGAACGCTGCGCGCGAAAATCGCCTTGCACTTTCAGCCGCGAAATGCACAGCGCCGAGATAAAGAACGATAGTGCGTTGAACGCGAACGCCCATTTGTAGCCGAACGCCAACACGCTCGTCCCACCCAAGAACGACCCAATGGTCAAGGTGGTCCACTGGGTGGTCTGCGTCAGCGAATTCGCGGTATGCAGCTCCTTGTCGTCGGCGATGCGCGGCAGAATGGACGCCCGGCCGCTGGTGAAGAACGGCGAAGCGAACATCAGCAGCGCGCTCAGCGGATACAGCAGCCAGGTGCTCTTGGCCGGTATGGCCAAGATAAACGCCAGCGCCACAAATCCGCGTATGATGTCGCTGGCCAGCATCAGCCGGCGCCGGTCCACGCGGTCCAGCGCGACGCCCGCAATCGGCCCGGCGAAAATCGCCGGAACCGCGCGCGACAGCATGATCGCCGTCACCACCATGCCCGATCCCGTATTGGCCAGCGCCAGGCTGAACACCGCGACGTTGTTATAGTGATCGCCGATCTCGCTGACCACCTGACCGATCCAGGTGTAACGATAGTTCCGGTTCCGCTGCAGCAGGCGGAGGAAGTCTGACATCAGCCGGCCGCCAGTTCTTCCTTCCGCGTCGTGATGCTGTCCAGAAACTCCCGGTCAAGCTCGTATCCGAAGCCCGGTTGATCGCGCACCGCGATGGTACCGTGCGCGCTGACTTCCACCGGCGGGCAGATGATATCGCGCTTCCAATACCGCTTGCTTGCCGATACGTCGCCCGGCAAAGTGAAGTTCGGCAGCGTGGCCAGCGCCACGTTATGTGCGCGGCCGATTCCGGCTTCCAGCATGCCGCCACACCACACGGGAACGCCAAACTCCTGCGCGACATCGTGAACGCGTTTGGCTTCCGCAAACCCACCCACGCGCCCCAGCTTGATGTTGATAATGCGCCCGGCCTTCATCTTCAACGCCTGGCGCGCCTGATGCGCCGACCGGATACATTCGTCGAGACAAATGGGCGTCATGAGTTCGGCCTGCAGTTTCGCGTGGTCGATAATCTCGTCATGCGCCAGCGGCTGCTCAATCATCATCAAATGAAACTGATCCAATTGCTTCAGGCGCTCGATATCGCCGAGCGTATAGGCTGAATTTGCGTCGGCCATCAGCAGAATATCCGGAAATTCAGCGCGCACCTGGCGAATTACATCCACATCCCAGTCTGGCTTGATCTTCATTTTGATGCGCTGATACCCGGCTGCCAGTTCCACCGCGATGTTCTCTACCAGCTGCTTCACGGAATCCTGAATGCCGATGGAAACTCCGCAAGGAATTTCCTTCCGCGCTCCCCCGCCGATATGCCGGTACAGTGGTTCCCCAGCCTGCCGGGCCTCCAAATCCCAAACCGCTACTTCGAGGCCGCCCCGCGCCATGTTGTGCCCGCGAATGTGGCTGGTGCGCGAACCGACCTCTGCCGCGTTTTCAAACGAATGCCCCAGCACCCGCGGCGCGGCATAATCGCGCAGAATCAGCCATGCCGATTCTGTCCATTCTTCGTTATAAAAAGGATTTTCGCCAGCCGTCACTTCTCCCCAGCCGGAAATGCCGTCCGAAATAACTTCCACCAGCACCATGCTGCGTTCATAGGTGCGCCCAAAGCTGGTCTCGAAAAAATGG
>DATFZA010000385.1:0-4460 GCA_035314765.1 Bryobacteraceae bacterium | reverse complement strand
ATTCAGGATTCGACTGCTCTCGGTGTTGAACCGGATCGTCAACTGGTTATGGTCATTGAACTGGTGGTCGACCTTGAACAGTCCGGTGTCGTGGTTGCCGGTTTGGAGGACGTTCGGATTCTCGGGAGACAACCCGAGCGCCGCCTTCGCCGCGTTGTAGGAGGAGAGGCTCTGCAAGAACTGTGCCGGAAACGTGGGCGAGAGCGCCCGGCGCTGGCCTTCGTAGTTGGCGAAGAAGAACGTCCGGCCCTTGACGAGCGGTCCGCCAAGCGGTCCGCCGAGCGAGGCCCCGAACTGATTCTGCCGCAGCGCGTCCGGGTCGGGCGAAGGCTGGAGCAGGGAACGGGCATCGAGCGTGTTGTTCTGAAAGTACTCGTACAAGGAGCCGTGCGGGATGTTGCCGCCCGACTTGGTCACGATATTCACAACTCCTCCCAGAGCGCGTCCGTAGTCCGCGCCGAAGCTATTGGCGACGACGCGGAATTCGCTGACCGACTCCTGCGGCGGAGTGGCGCGTTGCGATCCGGTGACGGTGTTGATGGTGTCGGCGCCGTCGACCAAGACCTCGTTGCTCAGATCGCGCATGCCTCCAAAAGAGACGCGCGTCACTTCGAATTCCGTGATGGTCGATTGCAGGCTGGTGCGCCCGGTAGCTACGCCCGGAGTCAGCAGGGCGAAATCGGTAAATAGCCGGCCACTGATGGGGAGCGCTTCGATTTGTTGGCTGTCGACCACGTGGCTCACCTCCGTCCTCGCTCCATCGACCGTTGGCGCCTGCGCGCTGACGGTAATCGACTCACTCTTCGCCTCAATCGACAGCTCGATGTCGAGGCTCGCCGTTTGGCCGATTTGCAAGGCGATGCCGTCGCGAGCGTAGGCCGCGAATGCCGGATGCTCGGCAGAGAGTTTATAAGTGCCAGGCGGAAGGCTGGGGAAGACGTAAAGCCCACGGCCGTCGGAAAAGGATTGAAAGACCTGCCCGGTATCGGCGTTCCGCAGACTCACGGCCGCCCCTTCAACCAGACCGCGGTTGGCATCCCGGACTGTGCCGTTCAATTGAGCGAAGGTGGTTGCTACTTGAGCATGGAGGGAGACGGAAACCAGGGCGACGAGTATCGCTTTCAGCATGGGAAACGCATAACCTCACTTCAACGCATCGGGAAGATAGAGCTTTGTTTGAGCCCTTTCGGGTCTTGAGCCTTTTCGGCTGGAGTGCATTTCGCTCGGTTAAGCCTTTCCTCACCCTGGCCGATACGCACCTATATGGCTTGGAGGGTGGCCGAATGGCTCTACGCGCTCGCGCCCCTAGCCTTTGCTTTCATCCTCTGGCGCACTTGGCAAAAACTGACGCTGTGCGAGAGGCAGAAGCGGGAGGTGGAGCGGTCCTCGCAGGTTCTGGAAGAGGAGCATCACGTTCTGGAGTTGATCGCGCGCGGCGCGACGCTGAAGGAGGTGCTGGAGGCGCTGACACTGGCGGTGGAAAACATCGTACCGGGCGTGGCGTGTTCGGTGCTGCTGGTCGATCGGCAACGCGAGTGTTTGATTCAGGGCGCCGCGCCCCATTTGCCGCGCGGCTTCTGGAAAATGTGCGAGCAGCTCCCGATCGGCGATTATGGGTGCTGTCCGTCCGCGGCCCTGCACAACGAAACGATGATCAGCGAGGACATGGGGACGGATCCAAAATGGGCGCCCATTCGCGATCAGGTGCTGAGCTACGGCTTGCGTTCCTGCTGGAGCGTGCCCATCCGCGACTCGGACACCAATCAGGTGATTGCGACCTTCGCCATGTACCGCCCGGTGCCTGCTAAGCCGACGCCGGAACACTTGCGGGTGGTGCGCGCCGGCGCGCAACTGGCCGGTAACGCCATTGAGCGTTTGCGGTCGTTCCAACAGATGCGCGAATACGCTGCCCGTTTTTCCCTGGCGGAAAGGGCGGCGGAATTCGGGATTTGGGAGTGGGATCCGAAAACCGGATTGTTTGACTTGTCGGATGGCACCGCGGTGATGGCAGGGCTCGGAACCGAGGGGCTCCGGGTCACGGGCGAACAATTGTATGCGACGGTTCATCCCGACGACCAGGAACCGGCCCGGGTGGCCCGGGAAGCGGCGTTTCAAAAGGGCGGCGGCTACGAGCACGAGTTCCGCCGGGTGTCTGCGCGGGATGACTCGATCCGGTGGTACCGCAACCGGGGAACTGTCGAGCTGAAAGACGGCGAACCGGTCAAGGTGATCGGCGCGATCATGGACATTACCGAACACAAGCGGATGCAGTCCAACCTGGAGAGCGCCAAGAACGCGGCCGAGGAGGCGGCGCGAGCCAAAGGCGATTTTCTGGCCAACATGAGCCACGAAATCCGGACGCCCATGAATGCGGTAGTCGGCATGACCACTCTACTGGAGGACCTTGACCTGCCGGGCGAAGCGCTCGACTACGTGCGTACGATCCGAACCTCCTCCGACGCCCTGCTAGGCGTGATCAACGACATCCTCGACTTTTCGAAAATCGAATCGGGCAAGCTGGACCTCGAGCGCGTTCCGTTTTGCTTGAGCCAAAGTCTGGAAGAAGCGGGTGAATTGCTGGGGCCGAAGGCGGCCGAGAAAGGTCTGGATTTGGTGGTGGATGCCGACCCCACGATGGGCGACTGGGTCTATGGCGATCCCACCCGGCTGCGCCAGATCCTGGTGAACCTGGTCGGCAACGCAGTTAAGTTTACCGGGCACGGGGAGATCGTGGTGAAGGCGCGGGAGGTGTCCACGCGCGAAGGCGCGGAGATGCTCATCCAGGTGCGGGATACAGGCATCGGAATCCCAGTCGAAAAACAGGATCGCCTGTTCCAGTCCTTCAGCCAGGTCGATTCCTCGACCACCCGGCGATTCGGCGGCACGGGACTGGGTCTGGCAATCTCGAAGCGTTTGGCGGAATTGATGGGCGGACGTTTGACTGTGGAAAGCCAGCCCGGCGCTGGCTCGACGTTCACCCTCGCGCTGCCGTTTGAGCCCGCGCCGGCGATGGAACATGCGCCCATCGCCGAAACCGACTGGAGCGGCAAGCGGGTGCTGGTCGTGGACGATAATGCGGCCAACCGTCAAATTCTGTCGGTTTATCTTTCCAATTGGAGATTTTCTGTCGAGACCGTGCCAACGGCAGCGGCCGCGCTCAGCCGAATCCGGGCCGCGTCGTGGGACCTGCTCATCCTCGATTGGCACATGCCCGAGATGGACGGAGTGGAATTGGCTCTAGCCGTAAAGTCCGAACTGGGCGCGGGTGCACCGCCGATGGTGATGTTGAGTTCGGGCGCTGCCTCCTTGGGCTCCGCCTTTGGCGGCCAGCCGAATCCGCTGGCCGCGTACCTGACGAAACCCGTCCGGCGGCAACACTTGCATCGGGTGCTGGCGCACTTACTGAGCGGTAACCGCGCGCCGGTGCGAAGCGGGGCCCCATCCTTGGATGCGGGATTCGCCAGCCGGATGCCGCTCCGCATTCTGGTCGCGGACGACAATATAGTCAATCAAAAGGTCGCGCAACGGCTGCTGGAGCGCTGGGGCTACCGCCCGGATTTGGCTCAAGACGGCGTGGAGGTCCTTGATGCGGTGCGGCACCGCAGCTACGATCTGGTCCTGCTCGACGTCCAGATGCCGGTGATGGACGGCATTGAAGCGGCTGAACGGATCCGCAGGGAGGTGCCCGCCGCGCACCGCCCTTACCTTGCCGCTCTTACCGCCGGAGCATTCAAACGCGACCGGGACCGCTGCATTGAGGCGGGCATGGACACTTTTCTCAGCAAACCGCTGGACATTGGGGAATTGCGGGCAGTTCTGGAGAAGTGTTACGCGCAGAAAGCGGCTATGGTTGCGGGCTAAGCGCGCGGTGATTAGCGGGCGTGCTCCCCGCACCTGCGAAAATAAGAGCGGGGATGATTCAACTCGCCGGCGCCGGAAAACGTTTTGGGCAGAAACTGCTCTTTGAGAACCTGAACTGGCTCATCACGTCCAAGGAGCGCGCCGGGTTGGTGGGCGCCAATGGCACCGGCAAATCCACGTTGCTCAAAGTTCTGGGCGGCATGGAGTCGCTCGACTACGGAACTCTCAGCAGCACCAAGGGGATGAGCGCCGGGTATCTGCCGCAGGATGGGCTCACGCTTTCGGGCAAGACTGTTTTTGACGAATGCCTCTCCGTGTTTGCGGGCCTGCGCGATATGGAGCGCGAGATGGAGGAGCTGACGCACAAGATGGCGGAGATCGATCCCGCCGGCGCCGAATACGCGCAGGTGGCCGATCGGTTTCATTGGCTCGACGGCCAGTTCCGCGCGCGAGATGGGTATGCTTTGGAAGCGCAAGTGGGGACGGTGCTGGCCGGGCTCGGGTTTCCGCATTCGGATTGGAATCGGCGGACGGAAGAGTTTTCGGGCGGCTGGCAGATGCGCATCGCGCTGGCGAAACTGCTGCTGGAAAAACCCAAC
>DATFZA010000384.1:0-3349 GCA_035314765.1 Bryobacteraceae bacterium | reverse complement strand
GATAGCCCGCGTGCTCCGCCAGATCGACGATCCAATCGGCAAGCACTCCGCCGCCTTCTCCGCCCATGGCCAGAACGGCGATGGTGGTCGCCCGAGGTTTTGCATCCCCGGTCATCTACGCCGCCAGTCCGGCGAGCCTGCCTTCGGTGCGCCGCTGCAGCCAGGCAATCACCGGTTTGCGAATACGCGCGCGAAAGCGGTCCCACGTCGTGGGATTCGAGATAATGTCCGCGCGATAAAAAGAAGGACACAGCACTGCGGCATGCGCCACTTCGCCACACAGGCCGCACCCCACGCAGGAGTCGATCACCGCCGCGACCGGGTCCTTGCGCAGCGGATCGGGATTCGGCTGAATGGTCAGAGAGGGACAACCGGAGAGACGGATGCAGGAGTGATCGCCGGTGCAGGTGTCCGCGTCCACTCCGAAGCGCTGCCGGACCACACGCTCGCCATTCTTGGCCCGCTGCTGCATGAGCGGCTTTTCGCGGCGTTGTTTATTCAGGCTGCACTCGCTCTGCGCCACAATCACCTTGGGGCCGCGATCCTTGGTTGTCAGCGCCTCCCGCAACACATCCCGCATGGCGGCGACATCATAGGTTCGAGTGATGGTGCGAATCCAGCGCACTCCCACGCCGCGCACCGCGTCGGCGATCGATAGCTTGGTGGTGCGATTCGGACTCTCGGCCTGGGACGAGAGAATGTCCTGGCCTCCGGTAGCCGCCGTGTAGCTGTTGTCGATCACGACCAATATGTTGTCGCTTTGATTGAAAACCGCGTTGCCGACGCCGCTGGTTAGCCCGTTGTGCCAGAAACCGCCATCGCCCATGATGCTGATGGTTCGCTTGCCAGGCTCTTTGGTATTAAGCTCTTTGGTATTAAAGGCCGCCGCTCCCGCCCATCCCAGGCCGTATCCCATGGTCGTTGCGCCGATGTTGAACGGCGGCAGGATGGAGAACAAATGGCAGCCAATGTCGCAACTGACGTGATGCTGCCCGAGTTCGCGCTCCACCAGCTTCATCGCTGTGAAAATCGGCCGTTCCGGACAGCCGGTGCAAAAAGAGGGAGGCCGCGCGTGAACTTGCTTGTCGGAGGCCGCGAGCGCCGCGGGCTTGGTCGTCTGCGGGCGCGCGACCGCCGGAACGTTGCTAACCAGCCCGGGCGAATAAGTATCCAGAAACGTCAGCAAACCCTTGGTGACCACGGCCGCGGTATATTCGCCCGCCATCGTCAGCATGTCTTTGCCGTGCAAAATAGCGCCTAAGGACCTGTCGTGAAACAACCGTGCCATTGCCTCGGGACCGCTCCCTGACGGTCGCGGCTCAGTCATTCCTTCCGAGCCGCGACCGTCAGGGAGCGGTTGGTTTGGTTGTTTCATGACAGTCCCAAGACTTGCCCGCCGCAAAATCGCATGCAAGTTCTGCTCAATGAAATCCGGTTGCCCTTCCTCGATCACCAAGACCGCGCGCTTGCCCGCGCAGAACCGCTCCACTTCCTCATCCACCAGCGGATAAGTTACGTTCAACACGTAAAGCGGGACGTCGGTTTCACCGAACGCGTCAGACACACCCAACAACTCCAGGGCGCGGATCACCGTGTTGTACATCCCGCCTTGCAGAATGATGCCGAAATCCTGGCGCGTTTCGGAGAAGAACTCATTCAAGGCGTATTCCTGAATGAACTTCTGCGCCGCCGGCCAACGCTTCTGCACTTTCTCCTGTTCATGAGCGAAGCTCGCCGGAGGCAGCACGATCCGGCTTACATCGCGCACGGGCGTTTGCATCGCGTCTCTCAAAGTGAAAGACGGGCGCACATTGTCTTTGGCGAGAAAGCGCCCGTGCACGTGGCATGCGCGGATGCGCATTTCGAGCATGACGGGCGTGTTGGTGGCTTCTGAAAGCAAGAAGCCCTGCTCTACCGCCTGCACGATGGAGGGAAGGTTCGGACGCGGATCGAGCAGCCACATCTGCGATTTCATGGCGAAGGCATGCGAGCGCTCCTGCATGATGCTCGATCCTTCGCCATAATCCTCGCCAACGATAATCAGTGCGCCTCCGGTTACTCCGCCCGAAGCAAGATTGGCGAGCGCGTCTGAGGCCACGTTGGTGCCCACGGTCGACTTGAAAGTAACCGCTCCGCGCAGAGGGTAGTTGACGGAGGCGGCGAGAGTGGCGGCTGCGGTGGCTTCCGATGCGCTGTGTTCAAAATGAACGCCCAATTCCTCCAGGATGTCGCGTGCGTCGTTCAGCACGTCCATCAGATGGGAAATTGGCGCTCCCTGATAACCGGCCACATACGATACGCCGGACTGCAGCAATGCTTTGGTGACACCGAGAATGCCTTCGCCATAAAATTCCTCACCGCTCCCCATGCGGAGCTTCTGGACTTCTTTTGCAAAGGATCTTTCCGCCATATATTACCGATACTACCTGTCCGCGCGAAAATCCCCTAGCCCATCACCAGCGCAATCACGCGGCAGGGACTGCCCGATCCGTTGACGATCTTCAAAGGCGAAGCAATCAGCAGAGCGCCCGTGGGAGGTAACTGATCCAGGTTCGCCAGACTCGCCAGGCCGAATTTGTTGCTCCCGTGCATTCCGCTATGACACGGAAACGGCGGCTGAAAGCGGAACGCCTGACCCGCGTCCGTCCCCACTCCCTCAGAACCCCATCCAAGAATATCCCGTTCTTTGGCCAAAAACGGCACCAGGTCCGGATGGGGACCCGGCACGTGAGCGCCGTCCTCTTGTATGTTCAGAAACGCCGCGCCGTCCCGCCGCTTGGACCAATCCGTGCGCATCAGAACCCACGATCCCGCCGGGATGCGGCCGTGCTGCTTTTCCCATGCTTCGACGTGTTCGATGGTCAGCAGGAAATCCGGGTTCCCGGCGCTTTTTCGAGAACAGTCGAGAACGCACGCCGGCGCCAGAAATTTCTCGGCCGGAATCGTATCGGTCGCGTTGTGTGGATAGTCCTTACCTGTGATCCAATGAATCGGGGCGTCGAAATGCGTCCCGGTATGTTCGCCACAGGCGAAGTTATTCCAGTACCACGCCGGACCACGGCTGTCATAGTGGGAAATCTCTTCCGATCGAAAGGGCCATGAAGCGCCGAACTCAGGCGGAAGCTGGATCACTGGAGTCTTGGAGTCGAGTGGCTGGCTCAGATCGACCACCCGGATGGATTTATCGAGAAGCGCTTGAACCAGGTCGGGGAGAACGTGGGAGTTTGGCATCTGACATTTCAGGCTCGATTGGATTGTCGCATAGATCAGAAGTACTTGCAACTTCACCGGGCGCTTCCTTGACAAACCCATCCGGGTGTGAAATTCTAGCTGAAGTTTCACCGCCATG
>DATFZA010000383.1:0-5973 GCA_035314765.1 Bryobacteraceae bacterium | reverse complement strand
TGGGAAAATTCCTGAACGAACCGCCTCGAGAAACTCCGCATAGCGCTCGGCGGCCTTGCGCCAGGTGCATTCTTGTTCTACCCATTTGGCCGCGGCTTGACCGAAGGAGGCGCGCACTTGGGGCCGGCTGACCAGAAGATTTAGGTACTCAAATAGCAGATCTTCTTCGGCTCGATCCACCGGGACCTTGAGGCAAATCTCATCGGGAAATTCACTGAACGATCCGACGTCGGACACAATCACCGCTTTGCCTAAGCCGAGCGCGCGCATCAAAGTGCCCGAATTTTCGCCGACCGTCGGGAAACGGAGATTGAGCACGATGTCGCAGGCGGCGAGATAGCCCACAAAATCGTCGATGGGCGCAAAGCCAATGACGCGTACGGATGGACGCAGTCCGAGAGACTCAATGATCGAATCCAGAGGAAACTCGGAGTGTGGTTCTCCGACCAGCAGCATGCGCGCGTTGGGTTCGACGCGCAACAACCGACGGAACGCGCGCAGCGATTCGGCGATGCGTTTGTATGGCTTGAGAAAACCGAAGGCGCCGATGAGCGGAGTATTTTCCGCGACTCCCAGGCGGCGCCGGTAACCCATGCGGTCGGCTTGCGGAACCCAAGCCCCGTGCTGGATGCGTCCCACGGGACGCGTGAAGCCCGAGGCGCGAAGTTGCTGCTCGACGCACTGGCTATGGACGATGGCGGCTTTCGAAGCGCAGAGCAGACGCCGCAACATGGGCACGCCTTCGTAGTCCGGGCCGGTCTCGAGCCGCTTCACCCGTTGCGCGTGAGCCAGGGCTTCCGCGCCGCCATCGAACTCCACTTCCCGCAGGTACGCGTCCCAATCGCCACGCTTAATGGTTGTGTCGGCGATCAGGTGATGAAGATTCGCTTCATGCACCACGGGAACGCCCGGATAGCGCAACGCCATGTCGTAGCAGAAGTCGTGATGGAGATTGTTGCCGATCTGGTAAAGCGCGATGTCGAAATCGGCGGGGTTGTAGCTCTTTGGGGCTTTCGCGAATACTTCCACTTGCACTAAGCGGCGCAACTCGGCGAGCAAGGCTTCAGAATAGTCGGCGATTCCGCTTTTTGCGGGGGGCAGGGGAGAGAAGAAGGCTACTTTCACGCGGTACGAGTGAATTAATGGTCTGCTTGACGATCGGCCGCACGGTCGCCGACCGGGCGCTCAGGGGACACCGCTACGATCGGTTGGAGCGAAAGAGTTCGGACTCGAGCCCGCAGTGTCCCCATCCGCGGCAATACCCGGCGCCGCATTTCCGAAACGGCAGATCTAGATACTTCCGGACCGCTCCCTAACGGTCGCGGCTCAGCCACTACTTCCAGGCCAGCCACGCCTTCCGAGCCGCGACCGTCAGGGAGCGCTTGAATTGGTGACTTCATGACCGGCCTTAATTTGCCAATTCCATGGAAAATGTCCCGAGCGACAGGGGCACTTTCACGAGAGCCGGCGTGCGGGAGGCGTCCTTGAGAAAATAAATGTCGAAGTGCGCGTCTGCGGCTTGGCCCTTGACGGACCCAGTCAAATGATCGGCCTGCACCTGTTTGTCGCCTACCCGGATCGTCTCCGTTCCGACAAACTCCAGCCGCACCTGGTAGGGCGCGCCAAAGTACACGGTGGCAGGCTGCGGCAAGCGGCCCTGGCTCAATTCGTGCCGGACAAAGTAGAAATAGGTGAGCGCGTCCTTGGCGCAGTTTCCCGTATCGAGTTTCGATTGCCCTCCGCCCTTGGTCTCGCGCGTCGCGGTGTTTGACTCGAGATCGAAGGTGGTCTTTTCATCGGCGCGTTTCTGACCTTGATGGATGTTCTTGTCGAACTCGGTGGAGCAGAAATCGCCGCCCGCGGTGGCGGTGAATTTGTCCATCACCGCGAAGCCGGGCACCGCTGCATCGATATCGAATCCGAAGCTCATCCGCTGCTTTGCTCCATCGGACGCCGGCAGCAGGGCGGCATGCAGCCGGCTCTCGCCCAGGCTGAGACCGCTTGGCCAATTAATCGAGTAAGTCAACTGTTCGTTGGGAACGGAAGGCCCGCTCGAGCCGCCGGCCAGCAGCGCGGCAGCCATCACGATAAGGAAGATGGTTTTCATTAGACTTGGTTCCGGAGCGCGACGGTCTTGAGCAATGTTGAAGTGGATACCGCGCTACGGCGGCGGCCGCCCGCCACGTCGTAATAGACGTCTAGCGTTTGAGCGGCGCTGGTCTCCCAGCTAAACCTGGCTGCGTTCTGCACGCCCAACCGTTCCATTCGGCCACGCAACGCGGCGTCTAATAGAAGGTCGGCCATGGCTCTCACAATTTGATCGGTGGAATTCGGATCGAACAGCAAGGCGGCCGAGTCCGCCACTTCCGGCATGGATGCGGCGTTGGAGCAGGCAACCGCGCGGGCGCACGCCATGGCTTCCAGAATCGGCAGGCCGAAACCTTCATAGAGCGACGGATACACAAAGAGGTCACACGCGTTGTAGTAGCGGAGCAGTTGGTCGTCGGGAACAAATCCGGTGAAGTGAATCCGGCTGGCGAAGCTCGACTTGGCGGCCGCGGCTTTGATCACCGGCGCAAACCAAGTCTCTTTCCCCACGATGACCAGATGATGCGGAAACTGAGGATGAGCCGCCAGTAGCCGCTCAAACGAGGCGATCAGCTTGAGGTGATTCTTGCGAGGCTGGAGGTCTGAAACGCAGAGGATAAACGGGACACGCAGGTGCGGCGCCAGGCCCCGCCGCGCAATCTCCCGGTCGACGGGACGGAATTCCGAAGAAACGCCGTTCGGAATGACCACCACCTTCTCTTCGGGCAAACCATAAGCCCGGAGAATGCTTTTCTTGGAGAATTCGCTGACGGTCAGGATGCGGGCGGCGCGCCGCACGGTACGCTTGACCGAGATGCGAAGCTGCCAGGCCCGATAGCGCGTAAAGTATTCCGGATGTTCCAGAAAACTAAGATCATGCACCGTCGCCACAACCGGCGCAGGGCAATAGAGCGGAGAAGTATATTGCACGTGCAACAAAGCTGGAGCATCCCGGCGGGTCTTGCGGGATAGGTCAAATCCTACCCGGCGATAAGGATTCTCGGCTACCAGCCGTTTTAGAAAGCGATCCGGAACTTCGGAAAAAACACTCTCCCGGGACAAGTAGGCGACAAACTCAGCCTCCTTGTCAAGGCGGGCGAAGTTGTTTAGAAGATTGCGGATGTAGGTTTCATTCCCGGTAAGATGTTGCCCGATGGCGTGTGCGTCTACGGAAAAGCGCATGGACCTCCCCTTAGTATAGAGGTTCGCCAGTACCTGAACCTTTCTCTCAAAAGTTCCAAACCAATTTACAGCCAAACCCATTACAGCATGTTTAGTTCCTTTGCCGGGGGTCTTTCACCCATAAGAAGATCGGCGCTATGCAATTGACTCCAGGCGGCTTGCCATGTGTAGCGTTCCTGACACAGCAACTGGCCAGCGCGACCCAGACGAGCCCGCAATTCCCCATCCTCCAGTAACCGGTTGACGGCGGCCGCAAAGTCTTCCGGACTGTCCGCCAGCAACAGGTGCCGGCCGTCTTCTGCGTCCAAGCCCTCGGCGCCTATCCGGGTTGAGACCACGGGCGTTCCGGATGCCCAAGCCTCTAGAATCTTGATTCGCGTTCCGCTGCCGGCTAGGATCGGTACTACCGCGACTCTTGTGCGGGCCAGGCATGCCACGGCGTTGTCCACTGGTCCCGTCAACTCGATGGAAGGGTCGCCGGCCACCAGATGCGACACCGCCTGTGGGTTCTTACCGATGATGCGCCAGCGCAGGCCGGGAAAGCGCCGGCGGCAGATCGGCCAGACTTGGGCGGCAAAAAAGGCTACTGCCGCGCGGTTTGGCTCAAATTCGAGATTGCCACTAAATGCGATCACGTTGTCTTCGATCCGCTCGTCTTCCACCCGCTCGCAGGCGAATACGGCCGGAATGGCATTTGGGTAGACAACTACATGACGATTGAGCGGAAGAATCCGTTGCCTGTCTGGCTCGGAAGCGACTAGAATGCCATCGAAGCGGGGAAGCCAGTGCTTTTCTAACTCCTGGTAAGCGCGCGAGAAACGCCGGTGAGCAAACGCGGATAGCGGCGCTGACGTTTGGGCCAGGCTGGCGTGCCAGACCGATTCAATGTTGTGAAGGTCGAGGATCGTCCTCTGAGCCGATCCGGCGATTGCTTCAAGATAAGGGGCGCACCAAAAGTGCTCGATTACAGCAACGGCATAATCTTGCCCTGCGACAAAATCGCGTAATTGCTCTTCATGTCCCGAGAAACGGTCGAGCAGGGGCGGCCTATTGAGGAGCAGACGCCTGCCATTTCTCAGCGCGCGCGCTGCGGCTGTTCGGGAATGATGCGGAAGCTCGATTTCGCTGAATCGGCGAATCATGCCAGACGGCAGCGCGGCCGCGGGGGCGCGCGAGTGCGAGTGCGCAAACAGCACCGCATCTACGGCGTAGTGCTGGGACAGATATTCCAGCAGTGAAGCCGAACGCAGCGCGCCGCCTCCGATGATGGGATAGGGCGCCTCAGGCGAGAGAAACAGCGCGTTTCCGGAAACGGCGGATCGCTTCTGCATACACCTCCCTGGTGAGCGCTGCGGTGCGTTGCCAAGAGAATCCCGCCGCGCGCGCCACCGCCCTCATCCGCAATTCTGCCAGCCACTCCGGTTGCTCGGCAGCGCGGGACATGGTCGCCGCCCACGCCTGGGTGTCGTTGGCATCAATGCAGACGGTCGCGTCTCCCGCCAGTTCCATGAGCGCCGGGTCCTGGGAGGCCAGCACGGCGGCGCCGCATTGCATGGCCTCCAGCACCGGCAGGCCAAAGCCTTCATAGATCGACGGATAAACGCAGGCCAGAGCGCCCGAATACAACCCGGGGAGCTGTTCATCGGGAACGGCGCCGAGCAAGGTCAACCCAGTCTCCGGCTTGATCGTCGGCCCGTCGGCGCGGACTCTCCCTGCCAGAACCAGATCGACCGCATGCATTTGATGCATCTGACGCCAAGCTTCCACCAGCCGGAACAGATTTTTGCGCGGCTCCAGCGTTCCGACGTAAAGGAAATATCGCTTTTCCGTAGATCGCGGCGGGACTGGCCTAAAAAGAGACGAGGCCGCCAGCGGCACGGCGACTACTCGATCTTCTGAAAGCTCAAAGTAGTCGATTGCCTCCTTTCGAACCGCCTGGCTCGGAGTAATCACCATGGTGGCCAAACCCAAACGGAGCAGCATCGGCGTGCGCTCGCGGATCCGATCGGCCTGGGCGTGCCATTTCTTGTCTTTCCACGGGGATACGTCGTGGATGGTCATCACGGTCGGGCGAATCGGCAAATAGGGCACGGCGAAGTCGGTGCCATGGAACACATCCGCACGCAAACGCATCAGCTCTGCTTGCAGTCCGAACGACCACCAGCGCCGCGCCAAAGCATTTCGCGGACCCCTACCCGTGCGCAGATTATCGGGGGCCGGCGTGGGGCGTTCAAACGGCTGATCGGAGAGCAGCCAGATGGTATCTTGCGGCTCCATCTCCGCCAGGGCACGGCCGAGTTCCGCGGTATAGCGCCGTACACCGCCCGTTGCGACGGTCAGAGGCGTCGCGTCGAGCGCGATCTGCATGGTTTCTCTATGATAGATGCTTGCCGCCGTTTCCGAAACGGGATCGAACTCAGCCGCTATCCCAGATCGGTACGGAATCGGCGCCGCGCCGGAACTCCTTTTCCGCGCTCGCGCGGTAGAACCGGGCGTGTTTACTCAGGGCGTGTAGACCGTTGTCAGGAGTAATCAGGGCGAGGACTATCAATGCTAAGAACACATACCAGAATTGCGCATGTGCGTGGCAAGCATAGGCGGCAACGGGTAGCCAAAAGCAAGATTGAAGTGCGGCGGTGAGCATCGCCGGTGTAGATAGCATTCTGGCGGCCAAATGAGACTTGCTCTCTTAGCTTCCCACTA
>DATFZA010000382.1:0-6718 GCA_035314765.1 Bryobacteraceae bacterium | reverse complement strand
GTCTGTTGGCCATCGGAGTTGTCTGCGCCGGGTTGCTCTTGCGGCGCCGCAGATTTGTGGAACCGCTGTGGATCGTGGTGCTCGGATATGCGGCTTTTCATTCCGCGCGGCACATCCCTATATTTGTGATCGCCACGGTGCCGATCATATCCACCGTTCTTACGCCGGTCTGGAAGGGTTGGGTGAGCGGTTTCGCGAATTCGAGCACCTTGCGCGTGGTCGATTCGATCTTCGATTCGATGACGCCGCAGTTCGGGCGCGTAAGCCTCTGGGCCTTGGCGGTTCTCAGTCTGATACTTGTCAGCGATCTTCCCAAAGAGTTCCCGCGGAGCGAATATCCTATCGCGCTGATGGAGCGGAATCGCAATGTCCTGGCTCAATCCAGGCTGTACTCTACCGACCACTGGAGCGATTACCTGGTGTATCGCTACTATCCGGAACAATTGGTATTTGTGGATGGCCGCAGCGATTTTTTCGGACAGGCGATCGGCGAAGACTACCTTTCTGTGTTCGAGGCTGAACCGAACTGGCGCGCGATCGTGGAGCGCTGGCGCTTCAACGCGATGTTACTTCCGGAAAAGAGCCGGATCGCCAGGGCCATTGGTTCGTCGCCGGACTGGAGAGTCGCGGACCGCGATAACGGGTCGGGCGCCATCCTTTTCTTACGAAACGAAAGACAGTAGCTTTGTGGGGCACGGTCGAAAACGCCACGGAAGTGCAAGAAAACAAACGAACGCCCCGAGCCGCGTTTTCATCACACTTTTGTGGGCCGCAGGCCCATGGCGACAGGTTATTAACCTGCGGCCGATTATTAATCGGCCCTGGGGTGGGTTACGAACCCTCCGCCGGCTAATAACCGGCCCCACAAGAAACCGACAGCGTTCGTTTGTGCGACTTGGGTCATCCCGGACTGGAAGTCGCGGATCGCGATGATGGGTCGGGCGCCATCCTGTTCTTGCGAAACGAAAGGTAACTTGGCGGGGCACCCTCGAAATCCTGCCTTCATGCCAGGCGCCCGGGGGACACAGCTACGATAATTTCCACCGAAGGAGTTCGGAATCGAGCCCGCTGTGTCCCCATCCGCGTCGCGAACTCGCCCGATTTCGTTCTTCCTTCTGTGCGCCCCGGCGCACAGAAGGAAAGTCGCGCGAGCGAATATACAGCGAATATTCGACTGCATGTTGGGCGACTTTCGAGAGTTCGGCCGATTATTAGTCGGCACTGGGGGCGGGTTACTAACCATGGTTACTAACCCGCCGCCGGTTAATAACGTTAATAACCGGCCCCACAAAAAACCGACAGCGTTCGTTTGTGCGACTTGGTCATCCCGGGCTGGAAAGTCACGGATCGCGATGATGGGTCGGGCTCCATTCAGTTCTTGCGAAACGAAAGGCGGTAGCTTCGTCGGCAGGTTATGAACCTAACGGTTATGAACCCGGTTGCGAACCCCACAAACACTAGAAAACGCTTGACGAACTCGTTTGCGAAACGAAAGGCGGCAACCAGCCCCTAGCCCAGGGCGCGGGTCACCACCTGGCGCGCTTCCTCGACCAGAGATGCAAGATGGTCCGGGCTGCGGTAGCTTTCGGCATACAATTTGTAGATATTCTCCGTGCCGGATGGGCGCGCGGCGAACCAGCCGCCCTCCGATGTCACCTTGAGGCCGCCGATTGGAGCCTGGTTGCCAGGGGCTTGGGTTAGTTTTGCAATTACCGGATCGCCGGCCAGCTGAGTGTCGGTCACCGCGCCGGGAGACAACGCTTTCAGCCGGTTGCGCTGTTCCAGGCTGGCCGGGGCGTCGATGCGGGTGTAGTAGAACTCGCCGAACCGGCTGACCAGTTGACGGTAGTGCCAGCCCGGATCCTTGCCGGTGCGGGCGGTGATCTCGGCAGACAATAGGCCTAGAATCAAGCCGTCTTTATCGGTGGACCAAGCGGTCCCGTCGCGCCGCAAGAAGCTGGCGCCGGCGCTCTCCTCGCCTCCAAAACAGCAGCTGCCATCGAACAGGCCCGGCGCAAACCACTTGAAGCCCACCGGAACCTCCCAGAGTTTGCGATGGGCCTCCCGCACCACGCGATCGATCATGGTGCTGCTGACCAAGGTCTTTCCCACCACCGAAGCCGCCGGCCAGCCGGGCCGATTTGCCAACAAGTAACTGATGGCGACGGCCAGGTAGTGATTGGGATTGAGAAGCCCGGCAGTAGGCGTGACGATGCCGTGCCGATCGGCATCGGGATCGTTGCCCCAGGCGATATCGAACTGGTCTTTCAGCTTGACCAGACCGGCCATCGCGTAAGGACTGGAACAGTCCATGCGAATCTTGCCGTCATGGTCGACGGTCATGAAACTGAAAGTGGGATCGACCTTCGGATTCACCACGGTGAGGTTCAGGCCGAATTCCTGGGCAATCGGTTCCCAGTATGGGACCGAGGCCCCGCCCAGAGGATCCACGCCAATGCGCAGGTTGGCGCCGCGGATCGAGTCCATGTCGATTACGGCCGCGAGATCCTTCACGTAGGGAGCAAGGAAGTCGTGCTGGTGGGTGCTGGCCGCGCGCTGCGCGGTGCGCTTTACATCCTTATTGCCCGAGCAGAGCAGCCGGTTGGCACGGTCCTGTATCCAGTTGGTAATGTCGCTGTCGGCCGGACCGCCCTCGGGCGGGTTGTACTTGAAGCCCCCGTCCGACGGCGGGTTATGCGAAGGAGTGATGACCACGCCATCCGCCAGGCTCTCCGCGCGGCCACGGTTGTAGGTCAGGATTGCGTGGGAAATGGACGGCGTGGGAGTGTAGCCGTCACCCTGTTGCACGAACGTCTCGATCTCGTGAGCCCCGAACACTTCTAACGCCGTGCGTTGCGCGGGGCCGGAGAGAGCGTGCGTGTCCTTGCCCATAAAAAGCGGGCCGGTGATCTCGTGCTGCTGCCGGTACTCCACAATCGCCTGGGCAATGGCGAGGATGTGAGACTCCGTGAAGGACCCGTTGGATGAGGTTCCGCGATGTCCGCTGGTTCCGAAACTTACCAATTGGTTGGGATCGGAAAGATCCGGTTGGCGCCGATAATAGTCGCGCTCGAGCTGCGCTGGATCGATCAGCAATTCTCGCGGGGCAGGCTTACCTGCCAAGGGGGAAAGAGCCATGGTTAATTCTTCCAAGATCTAATTAATGTCCGGCGCTGGCCAACAACGCCACCACGGATCGCGATTTCACCGTATAAGACTGCGCTCGAACAACTGGCGCTTCATGCCAGGAGCAGATATCGTGCGGCGACGCCAGCGAAGTGTCGATCCAGCGCCGCCAATCTCCCTGCGCTTTGCCAGGTTCGGGAAGCTCAAAGTGCAGATCTTCGACAAAAGCATTGATCGCCAGATAGAGCGTCACATGACCTCCGGGCGAAAAGGCCGTCAGGGCAAGCGACCTCGAAGCCGGGCTCCGATCCGGTTGGTGCAACTTCACCCCGTGATAGTGGACCTGCTGCCGATGCATCAGCTCAATCAGCGAGAGTCCCTGGTCGTCAATTGGCATCTCACGATTCAACCGGTATGCGATCAATTTCCGTACGAAGCGGTGAACGTCGCAGTGCTTGTCTAGCAGCGTCCAGTCGAACCAACTGATTTCGCTGTCCTGGGAGTAAGCGTTGTTATTGCCCAGTTGCGTGCGCCGCCCCTCGTCACCCATCGGGAACATCGGCGTTCCCACGGAGAGCATGGTCGCGGCGAGAAGATTCTTCACTTGCCGGTTGCGCAGGCTTTCGATCGCGGGATCGTCGCTGGGACCCTCCACGCCGCAATTCCAGCTCCGGTTGTCGTTGTAGCCGTCGCGGTTGCCTTCGAGGTTGACCTCGTTGTGCTTATCGTTGTAAGAAACGAGATCGTTGAGAGTGAAGCCGTCGTGGCAAGTAACAAAGTTGACGCTGCGTTCGGGCTCTCCCTCGCCGGTCTGATAAACGTCGGGGCTGCCCAACAGACGAAAGGCCACCGTGGTCACCAAGCCAGGGTCGCCGCGAACGAAAGACCGAATATCGTCGCGAAATTTGCCATTCCATTCCTTCCATTGATAGCCCGCAAAGCTGCCGACCTGGTAAAGACCCGCCGCGTCCCAGGCTTCGGCGATGAGCTTGATGTTGGAGAGGACGGGATCGGATTGAATATCCTGGACGACGGGCGACGGTCTCATGGGCGTGCCTTTTTGGTCGCGCGACAGCACCGACGCCAGATCGAACCGGAAGCCGTCCACATGCATGTCGCGGACCCAGTAACACAAACTGTCGAGAATCAGACGGCGCACCACGGACTGATTCGCATTGACGGTGTTACCGCAGCCGGTGAAATCGGCATACAGGGCCTTGTTGTCCTGAAGATGGTAGTAGAGGCCATTGGCCAGACCGCGGAAGCATAGCGTGGGACCGTCGTGGCCGCCTTCCGCCGTGTGATTGTACACGACATCGAGAATCACTTCGAGGCCGGCGCGATGCATTGCTTTCACCAAGTCGCGAAATTCGTCGAGAACGCCAAGCGGATCTTTGCGCGAGCTGAAGAGCGGGTGCGGGGCGAAGAAGGAAACCGGGCTGTAGCCCCAGTAATTGGTGAGTTGAGGGGGAGAGTCCTGCTCATCGAAGGCGAACACCGGGAGCAATTCCACGGCGGTGATGCCGAGGTCTTTCAGATAGGGAATTTTTTCTATGACGCCGGCGTAGGTCCCGCGCAGCGCGGGGTCAACACCGGAACTGGGATGCTTAGTGAGACCGGCGACGTGCATTTCGTAAATCACCGATTTCGAGAAAGGAATGCGGGGGGGCTCGTCGTCCTCCCAGTCGTAACTCCTTTGGTCTACCGCTACGCTTCTTAGGGCGGTGGCGCAGTTGTCTCCCGGCCGGCGCGCCGCTTCCCGGTCATATTCGGGCGGGCGAGCAACGCACTTTCCGTAGGGATCGAGCAACACCTTATCCCGGTCGAAGCGCAGGCCCCGTTCCGGCTCAAAGGGTCCGTCGGCGCGAAATGCGTAGATTTGTCCGGCGCTCAGGCCGGGAATGTAGGCGTGCCAGTAATCGTAGGTCAGGTTCCGCTGGGGATCGAGCGAAATGACCTGGGTAGGGCGCTTGTCGGAAGCGCTCTCAAAAAGAAGAATCTCTACTTGTTTGGCGTAGCGCGAATAGACGGCAAAATTGACGCCGCCCGGAAGCACGGTTGCGCCGAGGGGATAACTACGGCCGGGGCCCATGTTTATAGTGTTTCATGCCGCGCGTTTCGTTCGCGGACTGGTGGTGGCCCGAGGCGCCTTGATGGTTTTCAGAGCGTAACCTACTATCCGATCTTCGACGGTGGCGATTGGTCTCATCCCCGAGGATTTGCATAAGCTCTACGAGTTCCACGAATGGCGTCATGCCACGGCGTCTCGTTGAACCAGAGCCGATTGAATCCACCTTCCGGGCGCTCGTCAGCCGCGAAGCCTACTTCTCCGCGACCCACCAGCTCCGGGATCTTGTCCCGCAGCACTTTGTCCGGATCGACCAGCCGAGTAAGCGACCCGTCCAAGAAGCACTTCCGCAAGCTCGCCAGGGGCCACGCTCCCGATTCCTTGAACGCAGCGGGCCAGTTCCGCTCAAGGTAGCTGGCGCCTACGCTGTCGTTCAACCGGCTTTCCGATTTCAGCGCCGCGAGGATCCGGCCACCGAGAGTCTCTCCGCTACTAGCGTGACCCGACCCGAGATCGATCACGCGCAGACCGTCCGCTTCGCCCGAATCCGCGATCACGACAAACCGGTAGCTGGCCCATACTTCCTCCACCAAGCCATCCTCGGCGTCATCGAGGCTATCCTTGACGCCCCTCAAATCGGCCGCTTGGACGTCTGTGCCGAGCGTACCGTCTGCCAGCTCCTTCTGAACGCGCCGCCAGGCGAGCACGAGCTCGGCTTTCTCGCGCAACTCCTTGCCGGCCTTCTTCACGCACCACACAAGCGCCGCCGGATAGTCGCGAGCCGATTCGCCCCGTTTCTGCGTCCAATCTCGGATCATTTCCCGCGTCGCGCCCGAGGGAGCCCACTCTCGATCGGGACCGACCACCACCACCTGGAGCCGCGGGGAGTTGTCGATATCCACGGACTCGGCTGGGAATGGCTCAATTCTGATGGGGCTGTTCCGCTCGAACTGCTCCCGCACCACCTTCTGCATCAACGGCCGAACATCCTTCTCGAAGTCCAGCGACGCCTTCCTGTCATTCACGACCTTCTTCAACGTGGGCTGATGGTGGATTCGGAACCCGTCATTCGAGACCTTGCGAATGTAGAAGGCCTTGGCCTCCAGATTCATAGCCGCGGAATCGATCGAGGTCGTATCCACGGACGGCCCGCCGAGTGCGAATCGGAGTTCCGGCAAGTGAGCGATCCGTTCCCGCTGACCACCGGACGACTCAAAGAATATGGTCGTCCCCACGCGGCGGTGAATGTCCTTGAGCGGACCCTTGGTATCGGCATCCAATGCCCGTGCCCGCGCCATCGGACCGGCGATATCGGTTTCGATTGCCGACGCCAGCCGGGATTCACCCACCTGACCCAGTACCGCGCCGCGGAATCCCATCACATGCAGCGGAGCGGACCCTAGCGTCAATAGCGGTTCAACGGTCTGTTCCTGGTGCTGTTTGGCGAACGCCCAGGACACCCACTGTGCCAACATCGCCAGCGTCCCGCGCGTCTGTTGATACTGCGGCAGGGTTTGCCACTTC
>DATFZA010000381.1:0-4770 GCA_035314765.1 Bryobacteraceae bacterium | reverse complement strand
CTGCGGGCATTGGGTCCCGAGCGCGTTTACGGGACTTACGTCGACACGGGTCTGATGAGGGAAGGCGAGACTGCCTATGTGGAGCGGCTGTTCACGGAACTCGGCGCCAGGCATTTTCATGTAGAGGAAGCCGGACCGGAGTTTCTGGGCGGACTCGAAGGAGTTTGCGATCCGGAAAGGAAGCGGCAATTGATCGGGGAACAATTTGTCGCGGTGCAGGAGCGCGTTTTGCAAGGCGGCCATTTTCTGGACGGCGAGTGGATTCTCGGTCAAGGAACCATTTACCCGGACACGATCGAATCCGGCGGGACTAAGAAGGCGGACGTTATCAAGACGCATCACAACCGCGTGGCCGGCATCCAGAAGTTGATCGAGTGCGGGCGAATCATCGAGCCGCTTCAATCGTTCTACAAGGATGAGGTGCGGGAGGTGGGTGAGGAGCTAGGGATTCCCGGCGAATTTCTGCATCGGCATCCGTTCCCCGGCCCGGGTCTGGGCATCCGCTGCCTGTGCGCGGGCGCCGAAGCGCCGGTTGCGTCAACCGAGGATGGCTATTTGTTGCCGGTGAAGTCCGTCGGCGTGCAGGGCGACTCACGCAGCTATCGCGGCGTGCTGGCGATTGAGGATTTCTTGAGCGACCAGCACGTGGCGGACTTGGTGAATCGGCGTAGCGACATTAATCGCGTAGTGGCGCGAGTCTGGTCGCGAGTTCCGATGCTCGAGATGCGCGGAACGCGCGGATGGCTGACGGAGGAGCGCTTGGAACGACTGCGGCGCGCCGATGCGATTGTGCGGCGGATGTCGGACGAGAACGGCTTCGAGAAGAAGGTGTGGCAGTTTCCGGTTGTGCTGATTCCGCTGGGAGCGGGCGACGCGCCGGATTCCGTGGTGCTGCGGCCGATACATTCAGTGGATGGGATGACGGCGCAGGTGGTGCGGATGGAGGGCGGGCTGCTGGATTCTTTGGGTGCGGCGCTGGCGGGTGTGCCGGGGGTGTGCGGAGTGTTTTACGATCTCACGAACAAGCCGCCGGGGACGATTGAGTGGGAGTGAATGACGTTCGGTGACCAGGTTTGACGGGCGGGCGAGCGTTTGATCGCCGGACCGCCAGGGGACACCCCTGCGATGGTTTGTAGCGTTGGATTCCGGACTCGAGGCCGGGATGTCCCCGTCCGCTCCGAACGCCCGGTTGGGAGCTTACTCACCGGGTTCCGGTTCGAAGCTCGATGTACTCCCGATCATCCTCTTCAGGTACCGGATCCCCCGCGGCTAAACAATCTTCGATGTAGAGATCGGCAGCTTCATGAATGTTTGCGAGCGCCTCTTCTCTGGTGTCACCCTGAGAAACACACCCTGGTAGCGACGGAGTGGTCGCCACGTAGCCGCCGTCGGATTCCCGCTGAAGGATTACTGTACAACGCATTGTCTTGCTACTTTCCGTCGCAAAATATGCTCCGGCCCACTGTCTAGACGTCGAGATTCCGCACGTCGAGCGCGTTTTCTTCGATGAATTTGCGGCGGCTTTCGACGTCTTCGCCCATAAGCGTCGAGAAGATCAGCTCGGTCTCGGCGATATCCTGCAGGTCCACCTTGAGCAGCGTGCGGGTTTCGGCGTTCATGGTGGTTTCCCAAAGCTGCTCGGAGTTCATCTCGCCGAGGCCTTTGTAGCGCTTGACAGTGACCTCGCGCGTGCCTTGCGCCTTGACGTGCTCCAGCAGTTCGCGCCAGCCGGGGAGGGTCTCCGGTTTGTTGTCGCGGGTTACGGTGAACGGGGCTTGGTTATATTTGGCGATCTGGCGGGCGATGGCGCGGAGGCGGCGGTACTCGGGCCAGGTGACCATGTCGGTATCGAGTTTTCGCGTGGCTTTGGTGGGATCTTTGTACTCGATTTTCCAGGCGTCGTGCTCGGGTTCGGGAAGAAGCTCGACTTCTAACTTAGCAGCTTTTAGCGCGGTGAAGACGGCTTCGACATTGTCCTTGCTTTGGAAATCCGCCTTGGTGTCGATCGCGTAGGCCACGTCGGCCAGGACTTCCACAACACGGGGTTCGCGAAGGCGGCGTTCCATTCTCCGATAGATCTGGAGATTCTCGTCCAGCGCCATCAGGAAGGAACGGAGTTCGGAGCCTTCGAGCTTGACTTTTCCGGCGCTTTCGACCATCAGGTTTTCGGTGGCGCGGCGCAGGATTTCGCGGGTGAACTCCTTGTCGTCCTTGATGTACTTTTCGCTCTTGCCCTTCTTGATACTGTAGAGCGGCGGCTGCGCGACAAAGACGTTGCCGCGCTTGATGAGTTCCTGCATGTGGCGGAAGAAAAATGTCAGCAGCAGGGTGCGGATGTGAGAGCCGTCCACGTCGGCGTCGGTCATGATGATGATCTTGTGATAGCGCAGCTTGAGCGGGTCGAAATCATCCTTGCCGATGCCGGTGCCGATGGCGGTGATCATGGAGCGGATTTCCTCGTGGCCCAGCATCTTGTCGTAGCGGGCCTTTTCGACGTTGAGGATTTTGCCTTTTAGCGGAAGGATGGCCTGGTAGCGGCGATCGCGGCCGCTTTTGGCGGTGCCGCCGGCCGACTCGCCCTCGACCAGAAACAGCTCACAGCGCTCGGGATCTTTTTCCTGACAATCGGCCAGTTTGCCGGGCAGGCCTCCGGAATCGAGAGCGCCCTTGCGCCTGGTCAGATCGCGGGCTTTGCGGGCGGCTTCGCGGGCACGGAAGGCATCTATCGCCTTTTGGACGATCTTCTTCATCACCGCCGGATTCTTATCGAAGAACTCGCCCAGACTTTCATTGACGAAGTTCTGCACATAGCCGGCGATGTCGCTGTTCAGCTTGCCCTTGGTCTGGCCTTCAAACTGCGGCTGCGGAATTTTGACGCTGATCACGGCGGTGAGTCCTTCACGGACGTCGTCGCCGCTCAGGTTTTCTTTATCCTTGAACAACTGGGCCTGCGTTCCGTAGAAGTTGATGGTGCGCGTGAGAGCGCTGCGAAATCCGCTGAGGTGCGTGCCGCCGTCCACGGTGTTGATGTTGTTGGCGAAGCTGAACAGGTTTTCGGAATACCCGTCATTGTATTGTAGGGCGATTTCCATGGTGAGCTTATCGCCGTTAGTCAACGTGCGTTCGCCTTCAATGTAGACCGGCTTGTCGTGGAGAACCGCTTTACCTCGATTCAGGTGTCTGATGAATTCGGCGATGCCGCCGCTGTAGTGAAACTCGTGCTGCTTGACCGGATCTACGCGTTCGTCGCTGAGTACGATGGTGAGCCCCTTGTTGAGGAACGCCAGTTCGCGTAACCGCTGCGACAGAGTGTCGTAGTTGAATTCGGTCGCGGCCATGATGGTTGGGTCCGCTTTGAAGGTGATTTTGGTGCCGGTCTTTTTCGATTTTCCGGTCTGCTTGAGCGGGCCTTGGGGAGCGCCGCGCTGGTATTCCTGCTCATAGGTGCCGCCTCCGCGCCAGATCTCGAGCTGCAATAATTCCGAGAGCGCGTTAACGCAACTGACGCCAACGCCATGCAACCCACCCGAAACCTTGTAGCTGTTGGAGTCGAACTTTCCGCCCGCATGCAGCTTGGTCATCACGACCTCCGCCGCCGAGATGCCGAACTCCTCTTTGATATCGATGGGGATGCCGCGGCCATTGTCGACCACGGTGACAGAGTTGTCGCTATGTACGGTTACTTCGATGTGATCGCAATAGCCGGCCAGCGCTTCGTCAACTGAGTTGTCAACCACTTCGTAGACTAAGTGGTGCAACCCCGACTCGGTGATCGATCCGATATACATCGAGGGGCGGAGCCGGACGGCCTCCAAGCCCTCGAGGACCTTGATGCTATTGGAATCGTACGTTTCCACCGGAGTTACTTCTTTTGTTGCCATGTTTGAAATCAAAAAACCTTCTTCTTCCGCAGCACTGACCTCACCGGTAACTTGCCGATACGGAAGATCCAACTCGCCGATCGCCGTCCGGATGTCATCGGCAAACTCATGCTCTATCCACTGCTTGGTTACTTCGTCGGGTACCGCAATGACCAAGGAAGAACCTTCGGTCCTTTTTAGCGATGTTCCGGCCAACCAGCGCCGATACGACGGCGGGCTGATCTTCCGGGAGAGGATCTCTTTGACCTGTTCCCAACAATTCATGCCCGGTCATCTCATGTCCAGTCATTCGTCTCTGTGGGCCTGACAACGCTAGTTACTTCGTTTGTTGCCATCGTGCTGAAACCTTTTTCTAACGCTCTTCCCCTCACTTACGTTCGGGGTTCCGAAATACTGCTGACCCCCTCAAGGCACGTCCCGCGTGTAAGCTGCGCGAACTCGGCGGCGATGCGAAGAAAGGAGGCCCCAAACCAGGTGGCCGTGACCGCCGGGCTTCCAATCACTAAACTCAAATGCGCATGGGCATGACCACATAGCGATACTTGTACCCCGCCGCTTGCCCGGGCCGCAGTTCGCCGGCGCTCTGGGCATCCTTGAAATTGAACAAAACTTCTTCCTCGGAAACCGCGCGAAGGAATTCCAGGAGGTACCCGGCGTTGAAGCCGATTTTCACGGGAGGGCCCTCATAGTCCACCGGCAGACTCTCTTCGCTTTCGCCAGTTTCCGAGAGCGAGGAGTGAATCTTGACTTCGCCGGGCGTACTTTCGACCTGGATGGCGCGCGACCGTTCATCGGAAAACTGTGAGACTCGTTCGATGGCGTGACGGAAATCGTCCCGCTGGAGACTGATCGAATGCGGCTGATCTTTGGGAAGAACCCGCTCGAAGTC
>DATFZA010000380.1:0-3589 GCA_035314765.1 Bryobacteraceae bacterium | reverse complement strand
AGATCGTATTTATCACCGGGCACGGCGATATACCAATGGGGATTGGCGTGATGAAACGCGGGGCGGTTGATTTTTTGCCAAAACCGTTTAGGGACGATCAACTGCTCCCGGCCGTGGCGCAGGCGCTGGCGCGCTCTGCCGAGGAATGCCAGCAACGCGGTGAGATGGCGGAAAGCCGGGCGCGGCTTGCGAAGCTCACACCACGAGAGTTCGAGGTCTTCCGCTTGGTGATCGCCGGACTACTCAACAAAGAGATCGGAGCGGAACTCGGCGTCTCGCTTCGCACGATCAAGACCCACCGCGCTCGCGTGATGGAGAAAATCGGAGTGGTTTCTGTGGCCGAACTGGTGAGGCTGGCGCAGAAGGCGGGCGTAGCGCCCGCGCAGCATGGCCCTAAGGGACCATAGGCGGGCGCCCGGAAGTATTGTACACTTGGGCTTGCAATTGGATTGGATACGGTGCTCATCCCATGTCCGCGGAGCCTGATTCCATATGCATTCTCGATGACGATGCCTCGGTGCGCCATTCGATTGTTCAACTGCTCGATTCGGACGGGCAGAAGGCCCAGAGCTTTGAAGACGCGGAGGTTTTTTTCGCGCACGCCCGCAGCCATGCAGTGCCCCTGGCCCTGCTCGATGTATGGATGCCGGAGACGAGCGGCCTGCAAGTTCAGGCGCGGCTCCGCGAAGTATCCCCCGATACGAAAGTGATCGTGATGACCGGCCGGGAAACACCCGCGATTCGCGCCGCTGCGCTGGAAGGCGGCGCCTTTGCCTTTCTTGTAAAGCCGTTCGACGTTGAGGCGTTTCTCTCCCTCGTCCGTCAAGCGCTCCAGCCCCCGGGCTGAGCAATGCGGAAGACCGCGCGACCGCCGCGCAGCCCGCGCATTGTCCCAAGGTACCATATACAGCTTCACCGCGGCATGGGATAAACTCGCCAACACTAATATTTCGCCTAAAACCCACCAAGACTGCAATCGCGTCCCAAAAAAGCACCTGTTTGATGGATGACCTATGCATTAGCTATTGCTCCTTTAGCTAAAATGAACCCTACTATCATGAATACTACATTCCGATTCGGCTTGCCTTGCCAGATAGCCGGGCTGCTCGTGTTTTTGTGTTCTCTGGCAGTAACCGACGGACGCGCGGCTGATAAGGTGACGCTGCCGCCGGAAGGCTCTGACGCGAACGTCTCGGAAGCCCGGCTAAGTCTAGCCGAAGCGCGGAAGACACAGTCCGACCCGAGGACTGCGGTTGGCCATTACGGCGGATGCGGCCGTGCGGTCGGCGGGCGTTTCCTCGGGCAACGAGGAAGCCCGCTTGATTTACAACGCCGCCTCTCAAGAAGTAACGGTCTTGCTACAGTCCTCCGCTGGGCTGTGGAATCGGACCGAGACGGTCCCTTCCCGCGACGGCATCTACCAGTTGCGATTCGCGGCCGGTTCGCGGAAGGAGGGAACCTGGGATCCAGGTTACTTCGACTTCTTGCGTACCCCCAGGCAAGTGCATGAAAAGGTCGCTCACCAGGAGAGGCGAATTAACGATTGGGGTGGGGCGCTGGTGGGAGTCTACAAGCCATCGGACCCCAGGAAGTCCTTTCTGCCTCTGGTTGGCCTTGCCGTTCCGGTAACGGCTGCTCTCGATTTCACACCCACGGCTTCCGCAGCAGGGCGGGTGCATGATGCCACGCTCACGCTTTATGATCCCACTAGGCGGGAGATGGTCCGGGTTGCGGGCGCTCAGCGGCCGCTCGCCGCCGACTTCGGCGCTCCGCTTGCCTATTACCCCGATCCCGGTCTGCTTCTGGGTTTTATGGCGATGCTCCGCCCAGCTAACTACGAGGAACGGGCGGGCATTTACATGCTGGAACCTTACGATCCTGACCGGATCCCCGTGGTTCTGATCCACGGGTTGACGTCGATACCTCAGATGTGGCTTTCCACGATCAGCGCCATTGAGTCCGATCCGGAACTACGCGGCCATTACCAGTTCTGGGTTTTTGCCTACCCGACGGGAGATCCGATTCTGCTGACCGCGCTCAAGCTAAGGGAGAGTTTGGCGCGTGTCTATCAACTCTATCCCAAAACAAAGGACATGGTGCTCATTAGCCACAGCATGGGCGGATTGCTCTCCCAAATGCAGGCGGTAACGACCAGACGCGTCCTCTGGGATCACGTTTTCCAGAGTGATGCGGATCGGCTCTATGCCAAGGTCCCGGCCGATCATGTGGTTAAGCAGGCACTGATCTTCGACGCGAATCCCCGGGTGCAAAGGATCGTTTTCATTTGCGTCCCGCATCGCGGCAGCGATCTGGCGACTAACTGGATCGGTTCGTTCGGCATAGGTCTCATTAGCCTGCCGGGCAAACTCCTAAACGGAGCCGTGAACATGGTCACGCTGGAAAAGGACGTTGGCATTAAACACCTGCCGACAGGCATCAACGGCCTTTCCCCGCGATCCCCTGTCCTTCGCGGGCTCGACACGCTGCCGATCCATGCGCCTTACCACACCATCGTTGGTGACCGTGGCAGGGGTGATACACCGAACAGTTCGGACGGCGTGGTGGCCTACTGGAGCTCGCACCTTGCAGGCGCCCAGTCGGAATTAATCGTGCCAGGCCCACACGGCTCCTTCGCTCTTCCTCAGACCGTCAGTGAATTGAAGCGCATCCTTCGCTTGAATTTGGCCGGTGCCAGTGCGCCGCACCGGAAGACGATGCCAACAAGCCAGCGTTCGGCTGCAGAGCCGAGCAGCGAGCGCGGACAGACCGTTCGCCTCCTGGAGGTCAAAGGCTTACCGTCGGCCGACGCACCGCGCCCTCGCCAGGCGGCAAAGCACGAACCCATTTAGCCTGCATCGCTCACAAATCCTTAGAGATTTGTAAGCGATGCAGGCTGTGGCAGCAGAATTCCCCATGGCGATTCCCTCTGTAGAACTAAGGGCTAAGACCCGGCAGCAGCCGCTGACCGCAAAGCGTGAATGAGGCGGATTGCGCATCTCGGTCAGTAGCGGCTACACGCAATTTCACAATCGGCATTTCGCGCGATCACCGCGCAGCCCCGCATGGTCCCAAGGTACCATATACAACTCACTGCGACTTGGGGTAATTAACTGTTTGCATGCCACCCCACTCAGACTGGAGATGCAGTCTTAGTCCTTAAAAGGCCCGGGTAGCGCGGGCTATTTCACCTGTTTGTTGCGGATTACCTATGCTTTTCTCTTGGATGAAAGGACGGAGCCTCACTCGTATAGCAGCAGCCACGATTTCGAGAGGCGCTCAACTTGCATGGTTGCGTTTCGGACTTCTTGTGATTGCTGCTGCACTGCTGGTTTCAAGCGGGACAATGGCCAGCTCCAACGCTAACGCCTCCAATCCCGATGAGACACCTGGCCATCAAGTTAGCAGGAAATCGCTGCCAGAAATGGCCTGGATCCCCGGAGGCGCGTTTCTAATGGGAACCAACGACAAAGAGAGCTTTCCAAACGAGCGGCCGGCCCACCTCGTTCAAGTCCAGGGCTTTTGGATGGATGAGCACGATGTGACTAACGCGGAGTTCTCAAAATTTGTTGAAGCGACCGGATACGTGACG
>DATFZA010000379.1:0-2409 GCA_035314765.1 Bryobacteraceae bacterium | reverse complement strand
CCGAACAACTGGTTGCCGCTACGCGCGAGATTGCGCGCGTTATCCGGGTCCCGTTGAGCATCGACATGGAAGGCGGCTATTCGGACGATCCGGCCGCGGTGGCGGAGCTCGTCGCGCGCATTATCGACGCTGGGGCTGAGGGAATCAATATCGAAGATGGCGCAGGGCCGCCGGAACTCTTGTGCAGAAAGATCGAGAGCGTGAAACAGACGGCCGCGCGTTTGAATGCCGACCTGTTCATCAACGCGCGTACCGACGTGTACCTGCGCGCGATGGCGAGCGGTGACGCCGCGGTGGAAGAGGCGATCCGGCGCGCTGGGTGCTACCGGGCAGCCGGGTGTGACGGTGTGTTTGTACCTGGCTTAGCCGAGACCGGCGCCATGGCGGCCATAGCGGATGCGATCCATCCCTTGCCGCTTAACATCATGTTATTGCCGGGCCTGCCGGGTATCGAAGTTCTCTATCGACATGGAGTTCGCCGTTTAAGCGCGGGCGCGGCGATCGCTCAAGCCGTGTTAGGCCACGCGAGCCGGCTGGCGGCTAGCTTTCTGGAGGGCTCCAGCGACGAGATATTCGCACTGCCGGGCGCTGAGTATGGCATGTTGAACCGATTATTCAAGAAATAGTCCAAGCTCAGCGCGTCATGAAACAAGCCATCCAACCGCTCCCTGACGGTCGCGGCTCGGAAGGAATGACTGAGCCGCGACCGTGAGGGAGCGGTCCTGAAGCAATGGCGAGGTTGTTTCATGACGGTCCTTACTGGACAAGTTCACTGGACAAGCGCGTAATTGAATTCTCCGGCCGCGGTCAATTGATCGTAAACAGAGAAAAGCTCATCCACGCGATGAGCGCAGGTATGCCTGGACAAGACTGTTCGTAGGCCGTGCAGACTCAGATCCGCGCATAAACGGGCGTCTTCCATTACCAAGCGGAGCTGCTCCCGCATCTCTTCTCCATTCTGCGCGACGAGATAATCGCTTCCCGGCGTAAACATGCGATCAGCGTCGTCCCAAGGCGCGCTGATCACGGGAATACCGCAGGCTAGCGCCTCCAGCACTCGCGTGGCCGGATAGGTTTGTGGAGGAATGTGGACAGTGGCGCGAAACGCAGCAAGAATCTCCGGAATACGCTCTTCGGCCAGAGGACCGGCGCACTCCACGCCCCGCTCGCGAAGCACTGCCCGCGCGGCTTCGGGGTACTGAGCGCCATACAGGCTCACCTTCAAATTCAGATCGCTGGCCGGTTCCAGAATAAACTCGAACAGGCTTGAAATCGGTTGTACGTCGCCCCAATCGCCGATCCAGACTACGTCGCCCGCGAAGTGCGTCCGGTCGAGAGGGCGAAAGAGAGATGTGTCGGCAGCCTCATGCCAAGTCCAGCATGTGCGCGGCCATCCGGCCCGCACATAGCCATCTCGAATCGCCTCGCGGTCGGCCAGTATGCCATCGTAACCGGCAAGATCGTTCGTACTCGCCTGGCACGAGGCGCGGAATAGCAAGCGATAGCCCCCGTGGCGCATGCGGTGCTCGCCAACTTGTCGCCGAACATCGGGTGATATGCAATCCTCGACGAGGACCAGATCGGCCCCAGCGAGAAGCCGATCCAATTCCGGGGATGGCTCGCCTGCGCAGACTGCTACATCGCATCTTCTCTCCCGCAGCTCCGCTATCACGCCACGGAGAAAATGCCCCGAAGACCGCCCGCAAAAGAATACTACCCGCACGCGTCAGATCCTTGTTGTGATTGTACTCGGAGAAAACTCACGCTTAGCGCAGATCTGTGCCAGTCGCGTGTCGAACGTCGCGGCTAAGGTCTATCCTCCAACTCGACCGACGCCGGATAGACGTCTTCCGGAGGAGTGGGCACTCTGGTCGGCGGACGCCGAATGGGCCGGTCGGCGGCGGCAAAATCAGCCTTGGATTCGGTGGCTGACGACACATCCTCGGCGCCGCTGTGTTCCAACAGCGACTTGGCCCGCTTGGCCCAATCCTCGTTGTCAGAGTGGACCGACAGCAGAATTCCCCCTTTCCGGATGCGGCCTTCGTAGCGTTTGGCCTCATACTCGGGAATTCCCATTCCCACCAGGGCTCCAGCGATTCCGCCGATCGCGCCCCCGACGCCGATTCCCGCCAAAGCTCCGAGGATCGGTCCAGCCGCGATCAACGGCCCAACGCCCGGGATGGCCAGCGCTCCGATACCCGCCAGCCATCCCAGCGCTCCTCCGATAACTCCACCGGTAAGGCCGCCCGCGGTTGCCCCTTCCGGAGCCTTGGTGTCCTTTTGGATTGCGAAGTCCTTGGTGCCTTGATTGTCGGGGAAAAGAACCGAGATATCCGTATTGCGAAAGCCGGCGTTTCGCAGGCCATCTATGGCTGCTTCCACCGCTGGCTGATTGGGATAGATTCCAAA
>DATFZA010000378.1:0-5119 GCA_035314765.1 Bryobacteraceae bacterium | reverse complement strand
TGTTATTCTTTTGTTTCGGATGCAGATTTCCTTCGAAGACTCCCGTCTTGAATCCATCTTGGGAAAGGTCCAAGCGAACGAGCGGCTTTCATTTGATGATGGAGTCGCGCTGTACCGGACTGACGACTTGCTCGGCCTGGGCTACCTCGCCAACATCGTTCGTGAACGCAAGAACGGCAACGTAACCTGGTTCAACGTGAACCGGCATATCAACCCCACCGATGTTTGCGTGGCCAGTTGCAAGCTCTGCGCGTTTGGAAAGCGGGTGAAAGATCCCAAAGCCTACACCTGGTCCTTGGAAGAAATCTGGCATCGCGCAGCCGAGGGCTGGACCGAATCGATTACCGAATTCCACATTGTCGGCGGTCTGCATCCGGAGCTAACGCTCGATTGGTACTGCGAGATGCTGCGCGGTCTGAAAGTGCGATTCCCAGAGGTACATCTCAAAGCGCTGACCATGGTGGAGATCGGCTATCTCTCCCAGCGCGCCAAGCTTTCGATTCGTGAAACGCTGATTAAGTTGAGAGACGCGGGCCTCGATTCCCTTCCCGGCGGCGGCGCTGAAATCTTCAATGAACGCGTGCGGCGGATCATCTGCGATCACAAGATCGATGGAAAGCAGTGGATTGACGCGGCGCGGACGGCGCACCAGCTTGGGTTGAAAAGCAATTGCACCATGCTGTATGGCCACATCGAGACGGAAGAAGACCGAGTGGACCACTTGATCCGGCTACGTGAGCTGCAGGATGAGACCGGCGGCTTCCAAACATTTATTCCGCTGGCGTTTCATCCCGCGAACACCGCGCTCCATCACATCCCCTCGACGACCGGTTTCCTGGACCTGAAGACGATCGCCGCGTCGCGCCTGATGCTCGACAATATCGACCATATCAAGGCTTACTGGGTGATGATGACGCCGCAGATCGCGCAGATCGCTCTGCGTTTCGGCGCCGACGATCTCGATGGCACTATCGTCGAAGAAAAAATCTATCACGATGCCGGCGCCACCACCAGCCAGTCGCTCCGGCGGCAAGATCTGTCGCGCTTGATCCGCGAAGCGGGCCGCGAACCGATGGAGCGCGACACGCTCTATCGTCCCGTGAGCCGGACGGAATCGGCGTTTACGGTGCTGGTGTAGTAACAACCCCGTCACGGCCGCATCTCATAGTCAGGCAGGTGACGTGTGCTCAGAGCGGTAACGATTATATTTCTTTTGACTGGCGGTTTATTGGCAGAGGATGGTGCGCAGGATGCGATTTCCTGGGCCGGAAGATGGGTTCTGGACGTTAAGCAAAGCAATGCGCCGGAAGGACTGCTGGGTCTGGAACAGCGCATTAAGCAAAACGGCGCGGAGCTCAGCATTGAATCGAAATTTCCGGAGCCGGGGAACGGCATCGTTCCATTGATGTATTTGGGCATCTTGACCAATTCGCTGAAGCTCAATACCGGCGGCTCGGAAGTAGTGAACCAGATCGGGCCGTTTATGCAGACTTCCAAGACCACGCTCAATGGCAACGCACTCGAAACCGATTGGAAGTCGGAGGCGAAGGGCGAACCGGTGGAGGGACATTGGACCCGAACATTATCCGGCGACGGCAAGCGTATGACGCTCAAGGTTACGGAGAGTTCCACGCCTGGCCAGAGCGGGAACGCGGAGCTGTTGTTCAGGAAAAAATAGCGCCCGGTTCCCGTCTAGCCCCGTCTAGCCCCGAACGTCATTAGTGAGGGGATCAGGCGCCAATCCCCTCACTGACGTTCGGGGCTAGACGGGAGGTGCCGTTTGATCAACAGTCGGTAGCAGCTCGTGGCACGTCTTGAGCGCTGCCGCGCGTTCGCTATCATGGTCTCCGGACCATGAGACTTGAAAATCGAATCGCACTTGTAACGGGCGGCGGCACCGGTATCGGCCGCGCGGTCGCCGAGATGTTTGGCCGCGAAGGCGCCACCGTCATCGTGAACTACAGCCGCTCACGGGAAGCCGCTGAACAAGTTGCCCATACCGCCGGAGGCCGCTCCATCGCGATCGCAGCCGATGTTTCCAAGGAAGCTGACGTGATCGCAATGTTGGACCGTGTTGGCAAGGAGTTTGGGCGCCTGGATATCCTGGTGAACAACGCGGGCTGGAGCACGCGTGTGCCTCACGAGCGACTGGATCTGCTTACGGACGAGATCTGGGATCGCACCATGAACACCAACTTGCGCGGCGCATTTTATTGCGTGCGCGCCGCGCTTCCGTTGCTCCAGCAGCAATCGGGCGCCAGTATCGTCAACATCGCGTCAATCGCGGGAATTGCCGGTGTGGGGAGTTCGATGGCCTATGCCGCGTCGAAAGCCGGGATGCTCGCCATGACCAAATCGCTGGCGCGCGCACTGGCGCCGGCAATTCGCGTAAACGCCATCGCGCCGGGCTTGGTTCGGACTGGCTTTGCGGGTTGGGAAGACGCCGCGTGCGAGATCGCGTCCCGGCTCTCCCCGCTCCAGCGCATTGCATCGGCCGAAGAGGTCGCGGCGGCGACTCTGTTTCTAGCGGCGGAAGGCACTGCCATAACGGGAGAGACTCTCGGGGTCGATTGCGGCTATAACTCGCTAGGCTCCGTGGCCGGAATCCGCAGCATCAACGCGACGTAAACAGCTCTTTGACCACCGAGCCGGGAAGGCCATCGGCGCTCAGGCCCAGCAGCGAGAGCAGCGTAGGCGCGAAGCTGAGGCTGTCATACGGCTCCTCAATCGCCAAACCGTGAGGCACTGGTCCCGCTGTCATAAACACGGAATGCGTCGAGATGCGTCGAAATGACCCGTGGTTTCCGCCGGGGTTGAAATTGCGGGCGTTAAAGTTCCAATGGTCGCTTGAAAACACCAGCAGGTCGGGCACGACATTTCGCCTGCGACGTTGCTCCAGTCTTTCGAGCAGCGGACGATCCTCCGGCGAGACATCGGCATAGAAGCGGCCAAGCCCGGGATTTTGCACAAACTGCTCAGTGATGCCAATAATCCCGTTCGAATACTCGGTCTCATGCACCGCCTGCAACCACTCCCGCTCGCTGTGCCATTCTGCGAACCACTGTTCGCGATCGGCGTGCAGTTTTGGGTCCTCCCAGTAGGCTAGAGGCAAACCGGCGCGCATGGAGGCCGGCTGATAGGAGAATCGGCCGTCCGCCGAGCCCCTAATGTGTGCGACAGGCAGGTAGCGCAGTTCGGCGCTGCCCCGGCCGGCGCGTTGGAGGATCAAGACCTGATTCTCTTCTCCGGCATAAAGGAGAATCGCCTGGGTGTGACCGCTCCCTGACGGTCGCGGCTCGGAAGGCGCAACTGAGCCGCGACCGTCAGGGAGCGGGAGCGGCAAAGGCACAGCGACAAAATCCACCGGATGCGAGCCGATACCCGCTTGCACGTTGTTTCGCACGCCGATGCTTTTCAGTGCGCTCAGGTAGTCGATTCGGCGTCCGGGAGACACCGTGTAGTTCTGTAGATCGTAAAGCTGATTGCGCTCCCCGAAAGAGCGCCTGGGAATCACGTCAATCACGCGTCTGGAGAAGAGTTGCTTGGGCTTTTGGCTCAGCAAGTTCTCCATCACGCGCAGGTATTCGCCATAGTGCTCTTCCTCCTGGCGCCAGTCTATCAGCGCCGCCTCGCGCCGCTTGGTTTCGAGGTCATGGTCTTTTGTGAGAGAGCCAGTGCGCTCGATGAGGCGCCGCAACGCCGACAACTCCTCGCGCAACTCCCCGGCGGTGCGCATCCATTGGTCCCGATGCATATCGAGGACGCGCAAGAATTCCGGCTCGTTCTTCTCGGCGAAAGCGAGTTGCAGTTCGTTGAGTGCATTCTGGCGCAACTGAATCGCCGCCCGCTCATTGCCATCCAGATCGAGCGCTACCGTAGGATACTCCTGATCCTGACCTTTCAAATACGTTGCCGCCGGGGCTGGAGTGACCACCGCGTTATACAGCGGCGCGACGCCTTTGATCCGGTACTCCGAAAGAGGAAAGCGATTGGTGATAGTATGCTGGCCTCCACCATCTTTTCCGCCAAACCAATCCACCAGACTGTAGCCTTGGCTCAAAGTATTGGGATCGGAGTTCATCCCGTGATCGGAAATCAATACCAGCAGCGTTTCGTTCGCATAGGGGCTATGCTGAATCGCCGTCCACGCTCGTCCTACGAGCGAATCCACGCGTTGCACTTCCAAACGCTGTGTGCGCTCGTCCCGGGTCAAGTGCGCGATGTGATCGAAGTCTCCGGTGAACAACGAAAGATAAAGGATGCGCTGGTCCGCCAAGCCCGCTAACAACTCGCGCTCCACCTCTTCGCTCAAGCTGGACGCTAGCTCCGGCCCAGTTGCCCATTCGTCGAACAGTTGGCGGGGGGAGTGCGAACGTAGCCGATTAGGCAACGCGTGTTCCAGGCTTTCCCAATGGTGACTGCGTTGGTACAGCTCGAAACTTTGGAAGCGCCGATCTTCCGGAAAGCGGTCCAGCAGCATCGGAACTCCCGCTTCGTCCAGCACCTGTGGTCCCGGCATGTCCACTCGTCTGGTTACGGAAAGCGTGTAAAACGGCAGGAGATTCAGGTAGTCGTAGCCGCGCAACGTGAACCGGTCATACTCGGCGTTGCCATGAATCAATTGATGATGGCCCGTCTCGAGTTCCTGCCAGGACGGCGCGGACAGACTGATTCCGCGAACGTAAAAATTGGCCAGCCGGGTGCCATCACGGATGAAAACCTGGTCAATCCACGGCAGTCTGCTTCTACCGGTAGTGGGATCCACCTCGGCGGCCAGACGCTCCACTAAGCCTGCGGGCAGGCCATCCACCTTCAGCACAACGACGCGTTTGGCCGCGGCCGCCGACAGCGGTAGCACGGTCAGGGTCAAGACCGCCAGTGCTCGCGTCACTGCAAGGAAGAGCCACCGGAGGCGACGTCCGGACCCAAAATGGTATCGCCCGTCTGCGCCGACACGCGGCGGACGACAGGCCGGATCCTGGGATCGCCGGCTTCACCATTCAAATCCGCCAGCTCCTTTACCGCCTTGCGAACCGGCTCCAATTGAAAGGATACTTCGATGCTCGGTCCACTCCGGAGAACACGTTCCAGGTAGGCCAGGCGGGCTTCAATTCGCCGG
>DATFZA010000377.1:0-4194 GCA_035314765.1 Bryobacteraceae bacterium | reverse complement strand
GGGTCGCGCAGCACCGCTTCAACCAAGTCCAGCACCCTCAGGGCAACGCTGCGATCGAACTTCACCCAATAGCGCAGATCGTCTCGGAATTCGGGCTGGAAGACTGCGAACCGTTTAGATTGCTTTGCCACCGGAGACTTGGCGCCGCAGCTCCGCGATAGTCGCGGCCTTTCCTTTGCCACGCTCGGCGCGATTAAGGGCTGCCAGCAAGCGTCGGGCGTTTTCCGGTGAGCGCAGAAGATGTGCGGTTTCCATCAGGCCGGCAAGTTCACTGGCCGGTATGAGAGCGACGTCCCGTGAACCGCGGCGGCGGACAATCACCGTTTCCTGCTGATCAACCACCTGATCCAGCACGCTCGCCAGATTTTCCCGCAGGCTCGTGTATGTGGTTTCCGTGGCCATCTCTTCCAGTGTACAGCAATCCTGTACGTTGGATGCCGTACATCGGCTGCAACACGAAGCGGCTACATTAAAGGCTGCGGCTGCATCGCCATGGCCGGTAACTCAATCTCGGGAATACTGAAGCGGTTAAGCGCGTCCAGGTAAGCCTTGGCGCTCGCTTCAATCACGTCGGTTGACGCGCCCCGGCCCACGACTTTTCGCCCTTTGTCTTCCAAATGGACAATGGCTTCGCCCATCGCTTCCGCTCCGCCCGTGACCGCGCGGACCTCATAGCGAATCAACTTTGCGGTCGTCTTGGTCACCGCCGCAATGGCCTTATACACGGCGTCCACCGGTCCGTCCCCGATGGCTGCCGCTTCTTTCAACTCATCGCCGATGCGCAGCCTCACGGTCGCCGTGGGGATAGCAAAGGTCCCGCTGTAGATGTGCAGGTATTCGAGTTGGTATTCGGTTTCGATCGAGTGAATCTCGTCATGCAGCAGCGCCATAAGATCCTCGTCAAACACTTCCTGCTTCTTGTCCGCGAGAGTCAGAAAACGTTGGTACGTGACATCCAGTTCTTCCTTCGAGAGCGAGTAACCGATTTTTTCCAAACGGTCGCGCAGACCGGCCCGTCCCGTGCGCGCGGTCAACACCACGCGGCTTTCGGCAAACCCAACATCGGCCGGCAGCATGATCTCGTAAGTTTCCCGCTCCTTCAAGAAACCGTCCACATGGATCCCGGAGCTGTGCGAAAAGGCATTGGCGCCAACCACCGCTTTGTTGGGAGGGACCACGATGCCGAGCATCTCCGAAACCAGCCGGCTGGTGCGCACAAACTCGCGGGCATCGACATCGGTATATTGTGAAAAATAATCGCGGCGCGTCTTCAACGCCATCACGATTTCTTCGAGCGACGCATTCCCGGCCCGCTCGCCGATACCGTTGATGGTGCCTTCCACCTGACGTGCGCCGTTTTGGATGCCGGCCAGAGAATTCGCCACCGCCATCCCCAGGTCGTTATGACAATGCACGCTGATGGTGGCTTTGCCGATGTTTGGCACGTTCTCGCAGAGTGAGCGGATCAGCTTGCCGTATTGCTCGGGCACGGTGTAGCCGGTCGTATCCGGAATATTGACCACGGTCGCGCCGGCATCGATAGCGGCTTCCACCATCTCGAATAAATACGCCGGATCGGACCGCCCCGCGTCTTCGGCATAAAACTCGACATCGTCGACAAACGTGCGCGCGAGTTGGACAGCGTGCCGCGCCATTTGGATCATCTTGACCTTTTTCTCGGCCAGCGTCCGGCCATAGCGGTCGTCGCGGAACTTGCCCATGATGTGAATGTCGGATGCGCCGACACCCGTGTGAATGCGCGGCCGTTTGGCCTTGGCCAGCGCTTTGCCGCACGCTATCACGTCCTCCTCCACCACGCGAGACAACGCGCAGATGACTGGTCCTTCGATCTCCTGCGAGATTCGCAGCACCGCTTCGAAGTCTTCAGGCGACGAGGACGGGTAGCCAGCCTCGATCACATCCACCCTCAGCCGCGCCAGTTGCTTGGCCAGCGTTAATTTCTCCCGGCTGCCGAGCCGCGTCCCGGCCGCCTGCTCCCCATCGCGGAGCGTCGTGTCAAAAACCGCTACTCTGTTTGTGTCCATTCGTTCCCTCTCTTCATAAAAGCAAAAAGGCCACCTGGCGGGATCCCGCCAGGTGGCCTTCTCAAAACCCGTGTGAGTCAGCCTTAGGCGGGGCCCTGCAAAAGGCCCAACGTAAGCAGGCTAAGGCTCAGATTTAGCAAAGCGGATGCGAATGGTCTTCCGGACGGCAACGAGATGTGGATCGCGGCCTGCATCTGCCTTGTGGGCAGTATAGCACAGTTCCCAAGAAGTTCGGCCATCGCTTTCAAAGCCCAGTACCAGAAGTCCGCCGCTGCCGGCCTTCCCGGCCTCGACTTCCGTGGAAATGTTATTCACCAGAACGACACGCACGCACAATTTATTTACATCTTATTTACCTGAAGATTGGAATAGGCCAGCGCGCTAATTGGTCTCATGTAACGAAACGCTTCGGACTTTATTAAGGTTCGATTTATCGCAATTTAAGGAGTTCACGAATATGAAACAAGATAGCGTTGCGGCCCTCGCATCGCCCGGCACGAAGGACGACCTGCGAGCCACCTGGCAGCGGGTCATCCGGCGCCGCTCGTTCCTTCAGCAGATCGGCATAGCTGGCGCGGCCGCCTTTCCGGCCGGCAAACTGGCTGCCCAAGGATTCTCCACTCTCTCCCCGGGCGATGCCGCATTGCTGACCTTTGCGGCCGCAATAGAAACTATTGAGGCCGACCTGTGGCAGCAGTACAACGAACTCGGTGGCGCGGTAGACCACAACGACAACCCCAATCCCGGAAACCCGGCTTATGTCGCCGCCCTCGAAAACCTGGACGGAGACATGCCCCAGTACATTTCGGACAATACCGACGATGAGATCAGCCACCGGGATTTCCTCAACGCTTATCTAAAGTCGATGGGATCGCGGCCGATTGATTTCTCGCACTTCGCCACTCTACCTCCCACCAAAGCCGCCGGCGCCAATCAAAGTCTGGGCCGGCTGACCAACCTGCAAACGCTGGATGTCGACACCAGTTGGTATTTTCGCTACCGCAGCACGCGGAATCCCGATTTGGGCGCGAAATTCCCGCAACTCATTGACATCGACAAACAGCCGGCGGTTCCCTTGCACGACGGAAACGCGCAATCCACCATTCAGGCGATCGCCAACATCGCCTCCATTCACTTCGCGTTCATCGAGCAAGGTGGATCCAGCTTGTATCCGATACTGGCCATGAAGGCATCCAACCTGGAGGTCTTGCGCATTCTCTTGAGCATCGGCGGGGTGGAGATCGACCACTTCTCCCTCTGGCATGACAAGATGGGGAACGCCTTCGCCCAGCCGCTGGCGCCCTTGTCCGATCCGGTGACTGGGCTGAGTTTTGTGGATTTCAATAACCCGGCGAACCAACACAACGCAGGACTGTCGGGCCCGGACCAAAAGGCGGGTAGCCAGCTGTTCCAGACCAATCTCATTTTGCCTGAGCCATGCGAATTCCTCAATGCGAACCTTCCGGCCTGTTCGATTATCCGGCCGACACTTTCGCAAAACGGAGGACCCATCGCCACGGTTCAGGCATTTGTGGCCGATCGCCTGTTTGTCGGCCAGCCAGCAGAGTTCATCCAACAATTGATGATCCTGGCGGAAAACGCGGAGGCGGCGCAGCGCCAACTCTAGCCGGTTTTCTAGCCCCGAACGTCAGTGAGGGGAAGGGCTCCCGGCCTTCCGCTCGCTGACGTTCGGGGCCAGATGGACGCTCGGGGCGGCCGTTTCCGGCGCTATACTGGGCGCAACATGCGTCGATTTCTTTTTGTATTTACCACCTTTGCGCTTCTGGCATCCGCCCAGCCGGGACCCTACAAGGTTCTCAAGACGGCGAAGGCCGGCGGAGCGGGAGGGTTTGACTATGTATACGCGGACGAAGCCGGCCGCAAGCTCTATGTGGCGCGCAGCGGGCCGTCGGCGCGGATTTCGGTCTTCAATCTGGACACTCTCGAGCCCGCCGGCGAGATTCCCGGCGTAAGCGCTCACGGCGTCGTAGTCTCGGCCAAGAGCAGTCATGGATTCGCCAGCAGCAAACCGGTGGTGATGTTCGATAGCAAGACCCTCGCCGCGATCAAGAAAATCGACGTCGAGGGCGGCCCGGATGGCATGCTCTACGATGCGTTCAACGATCGCGTGTATGTGCTCAGCCACCGG
>DATFZA010000376.1:0-19364 GCA_035314765.1 Bryobacteraceae bacterium | reverse complement strand
GTTTCGCTGTTGCCAGCGGCGCCGCGCTTGGCCATTTCTCCACAAACCGCTTATACCGTCTCCATAGTGACGGGACAGAACGGTAGTCCGATCATTGTCGATGCCGGCAATCTAGGCGACGGCTCTCTCAGTCTTGCTGTGACTTCGTCGGTGTCATGGCTAAGCGCGAGTATCGGTTCGCAAGTGTCCTGTGGCTTTGGACAATGCACCGCCGTCAATATTGCGCTACAGACATCCGCATTGGCCAAAGGCACGTATACCGGATTTGTAACGGTAAGCGACCCGAGCGCGGTCGATGCGCCGCAAACCATCTCGGTGACGGCCTTGGTAGGAGGCTCGGTGCCCGATTCAATTGCATTTTATGCGCCGCCTGGAGGTACCGCAACGCAGACCTTCAATACCGGAGCCAGTCCAACGGTCACGGCGACCACGTCCTCGGGCGGCAATTGGCTCTCCATTGCCGGACAGGGAAACGGAAGTTTCAACTTCAATATGACTTACCAGGTCGTTGCAACGGCCGGGAGTTTAGGCGCAAGCACATATCAAGGCCAGATCGCTCTTACGGGAAGCAGTTTCAGCCCCGATAACAAAACAGTGCCCGTGACTTTCACGGTGACTACGTCTCCAATCGCACAAGTGAGTCCCTCCGCTGTGGCCTTCACCATCGTGCAGGGTAGCAACAGCGCGAACACCAACATTGCCGTTAGTAACGCCGGACAAGGATCGCTGGCAGTCAGCGGCGTAACGGCGGCGACCACCACTCCCGCTGGCGGCACATGGCTGGCGGTCAGCAACAGCGGAAATGTGCTTGGAGTGGCGGCGAACGCGACTGGCCTGTCGGTAGGGCAGTATAGCGGGACGGTGACCATCACCAGCAACGCCGCGAATGCCTCTGTGCAGGTTCCGGTGACGTTGCAGGTGGTGGCGCAGACGCCTCCCATATCGAGCGCCGGCGGCGCGGTGAACAATGCTACTTTCGGCTCGGGGGAATCGCTTGCCCAGGGAGATATTGTCGCTTTGTTCGGTTCGCAGTTATCGAGCAGCGCTCCCACTGTGACCAGCGGCATTCCATTGCCTCTGCTCGCCGGCGGCACACAAGTGTTGGTGAACGGGAACGCGGTTCCGCTCTATTATGTTTCGGCGTCCCAGATCGACTTTCAGATGCCTTATGAAGCCAAAGCCGGCGCCGGTACCATTCAGGTAGTTCGCGATAGCACCGCGGGGAATATGATCTACACGAATGTCGCCGCGCGAGTGCCGCGCATTTATGTCATCACCAACGCCGCGGGCCAATTGGTTACATCCGCCAAGCAAGGGGATGTGTTGGTGATCTATGGCGTGGGCTTTGGTCCAACCAGCCCGTTTGTGGCTACCAACACCGCCGCGCCTTCCAATCCTCCGGCTAGCATTTCGGGCACTACGCAAGCGTGCTTTGGCAATAGCAGTCCGTTCCATCAAGCGCCTTGCGTCAACGCGGCGTTCGATGGCCTGACGCCTACTTTCGTTGGTCTTTACCAGGTCAACGTCAACATTCCCCAGGGTTCTTCCGGCACGGGCGTGCCGATTTCCTTCATTCTGCCGGACGGCACCACCACCAACCAGCTCACTCTGAATATTCAGTGACGGACCGCCTCTACTACAACGACAGCTATCTGACCGAGTTCCGGGCCAACGTTATCGACGCTGGCCCGGAGCGCACGCGCGTGTATCTCGATCGCACCGCGTTTTATCCATCCTCTGGCGGCCAGCCATTCGATCGGGGAACGTTGGGGGGCCGAGCGGTCATCGAGGTGATCGATGAAGAAGATCGCATCGCCCATGTGATCGAGCAGCCGATCGAGGGCGGCAGTGAAGTTGCTGGTTCCATCGATTGGGCCCGGCGCTTCGATCACATGCAGCAGCACACCGGCCAGCATTTGCTTTCCGCTGTCCTGCTGGAATTGTTTAGTATTCCTACCGTCAGTTTTCATTTGGGCGCGCAGTCATCGACGATCGACGTTGCCGTGGCCGAATTAGATTCGCGGCAACTGCTGGCGGTGGAAGAGCGCGCCAACTCTCTGGTGTTTGAGAATCGGCCGGTGACCGTGGAATATGGCCAGGCATCGGACGACTTAGGATTGCGAAAGGCGACCAACCGGACAGGAACGATCCGTTTGGTTACAATTTCCGGTCTCGACCGAAGCGCTTGCGGCGGCACGCACGTGCGGGCGACGGGCGAGATCGGGCCGGTGCTGCTGCGCAAGCTGGACAAAATGCGCGGCAACGTGCGTATCGAGTTTTTGTGCGGACTACGCGCGGTTCGCCAGGCTCGGGCCGACTATAACGGGTTAAGCGCGGTGGCGCGCATTTTCGGCGCTCCATTAGAAGATACTCCCACGCTGGCCTTAGCGCAGGAAGAGAAATTACGGGACACGGAGAAGCAGCGAAAAAAAACCGCCGCGGATTTGGCTCATATGCGTGGACGGCGGCTATATCTTGAAGCGGTACCGGATTCGGCGGGGTTGCGTTGGGCAGTCCTCCGCTTGCCGGCTCTCACAGAAGACACGCGAATCGAAGCCCAGAGCTTTACCGTGGGAGAAAAATCGGTTTTTCTCGCGGCCGGAGAGAATCCTCCCTCAATTTTGCTGGCAACGTCGAAAGACAGCGGCATCGTTGCGGGCGAGCGCCTGAAGCCGTTGCTGGCGGCATCGGGCGGTCGCGGAGGTGGGAACGCCGCGCTCGCACAAGGCAGCGTTTCGTCGATAAAAGACCTGGAATTTGTCATTCGAACGCTGACAAGTGCATAGAACCTCGACTTCGACGGTACTGCTAAAATTTTACTTCACTAAATGTGGCTGCTGAGATATCATTACCGTCATGGATATCTCCAAAATGCTTGACGACCTTCGCGTCAGGCGAGACCAAATTGAAGACGTAATGATCGCACTGGCGCGCATGAATACTGGGGAGCGCCGGGGAAGGCCTCCGAAATGGTTGGTTGAGGCCAAGAGACAAGATTCCGCTCCGGCGGCTACGGCAAGAGCAAAACGCTCGGTGAGTCCGGAGGCACGGCAGAGAATGGCCGAGGCTCAGAGGAAACGTTGGGCGGCACAGCGGAAAAACAATCAACAAACAGTCCGGTCGGCGTGAATTGACTTCTGTTGGATTACTTGATCTTCTTGAATTCTGCAAGTAATCGACAGTAGTCTCAAGGTGCTCGCCCAAGGAGCGAAGGGCGGCCAATCCAATCGACTACGGCGCCTGGACGTATAGCGTCACTGGCGGAGCGGTAACTGTTCCCACGGTCAAGAGAACGGGTATGGGAACACCGGTACGCACGCCCGGTGGAATCTGCACATTGATTTGATCCAAGCCCGCCAAGCCGGGTGCCGCGCCTTTGTATTGCACGCCGGCCTCGATTCCATCGATCTGAACCGAAACAGGCAACAGAAGCGGCGCCACGCCGGCGCTGGGGACGCCATCCGCGGTGGGCGGATTGGTCTGGCCGCCTCCAGTGGCAAAGATTAGGACGACAGAGCCATTGGCCGCTGGCGAGTTTACCGAGTTCGGAGTCCCGTCCTGGTTTACAATCGCGCCCTGCCCAGATTTGTCAGCCATAAAGATGGCTGGATTCGCATCAACGACGCGCACGTCCACCGCGGGCGATAGCAGCCCTTGGTACTGCACCTGGACTTGCGTGCTGGCGCGCCCGGCCAGTCCAACCGGGGCGATAACAGCCAACTGTTGGGCCGAGGTGTACAACATGATTCCGGGTGCGCCATCAAAGAGCACGCTGGCGCCGGCTAGACTGCTACTTAGCGGAGAGCCGGTGGAAACCAGGGTGGCCGGTCCGAGATCCGACCCGAAGAGAACCAGCAGCTCCGCTGGAGCGACGGGCCCGGCTTGAAATGACGCGGCGTTGGTAACCGCCGAGACGACCGGGCTGGCGGCCACGTTCACCGAAACCGGGACGGTCACGGACGGACTGGAGTTCGAAGGGTCGGAAATGGTCAGCGTAGCGCTATACGTGCCCGGCGTCAACCCGGTTGGATTAACCGCAATATTCAACGTTGCCGGGGTGAGAGCCGTGAATGCAGTCACAGCGAGCCAGTTTGAGGCGGATGCGGGGCTGATGGAGACGTTGAAGCCAATGGGCGGACCACTGGTCAAAGCCACCGCTTGCGGCGTGGGCGTCAAGCCAGCCTGTACCTTGAAGGAAAGAGAAGCCGGGTTGACGGCCAGCATGGGTCCACCGGTTACGGTTAGCGTAACGGGCAGGGAGAGGACCGGCCCGGTCGTGGGCACGATCGCCATACTCCCCGTATACGCGCCAGCGCCCAAGCCGGCGGCATTTGCCGTGACTGTCAATGTGGCCGGCGTTGCGGCGGCCGTTGGAGTGACTGACAGCCAGCCGGTTCCACTGACGGTGGAGGCCGCAGCCGTAAAATTCACCGCAGCGCCAGTCGATGCGATGGTGATCGACTGTTGTCCGGAACTCTTTGAGCCAGCGGTCGTCAAATTGAATGCCAGCGCCGTGGGTGTCGCGGTTACCATCGGCCCGGCAGTTACGGTTAAGGTCACGGGAATCTGCAGCGGCGTACCACCATTCACCGGCGAAATCGTTACCGCGCCAGCATAGGCGCCGGCTGCCAGCGTAGAGTAGTTGGTCAGACCGACGGTTATGGTTGCGGGCGTGGCACCCGACACGCCCGATACAATTACCAGCCAACTGGTACTACTAGCGACAGAGGCGGTAAACACCGTACCCACGCTGGCCGCGCTCAAGGCAAAACTCTGGGTGGCCGGCTGTGCGCCCCCGTTGGCATATAAGAACGTCAAGCTGGCTGGAGTCGCGGTGAACTGGGCTGGTGGAGGCGCGGAAGTGCCCACCACGATCGTGGAGGATTGAGTTATCGTGACGTTGCAGAAGTCAGTCGCGCTGAGCGTGAACGAATAGCTCCCGGTGGCCGTGGGACTTCCGGAGATCAGCGCTGGCGGACCGCTGGAAAAGCTCAAACCGGGCGGAAGTGTTCCCGTCTCGCTGATGACGACGCTTTGACGGAAGGGAGTGGTGCTCTGGCATCCTCCCACGGTTTGAACTGTCTGACTGTAAGTTTGGCCGGTCACGGCCTGCGGAAACAATACATTTGCGAACGAAAATGTTTGCGTGCCCGGGCTGTTCACGGCGAGTGAGACCGGCAGCATGGCTGTCGCGCCCTTGGCATCCGTGACCATCACCGTAAATGCGTAGACGCCCGCCGTGCTTGGCGTTCCGCTGATGACGCCCGCTTGGGGGGAAAGTGTCAGACCGGTTGGCAGCGTGCCGGAGAGAGACCAAGTGTATCCCGGAGTGCCACCCGATGCCGCCAGCGACGTCGAATAGGGCACATTTTGGGTGGCGGGCGGAAGCGTGGCGCTGGTCGTTATAGAAAGGCCGGAAGTGGCGGAGGCGCTCTGCGAGACGGTAAATGTCTGGCCGGCGATGATCAGTGTGCCTGACCTCGCAAAGCCAGTAGTATTGGCGGAAACATTGAACCCTACAGGGCCGTTTCCAATGCCGGTGGCGCCTGAGGAGATGCCGATCCACGGCGCGTTACTGACCGCCGTCCAGGAGCATCCGGCGGACGCCAGTACGTTGACCGATCCGCTGGCGGCGCTGGCCGACACATTTTGCGAGGTGGCGGAAAGGCTGTAGGAACAGGATTGGGGAGCGGTGACAATCAGCGTGAACACGCGATAAGTAAATAGATCGCCGATGCTGACGGAGAATTCGTACGTGCCAGGCGCCGCTGTGATCACCAGGTCGCAGCTCACGATGCCTTGGGCGTTGGCCAACGCCGTTCCGCCCGGTCCGCTGCACATAGCGGGCAAGGCGAAGATATCGAACGGGACGATCCGGATGCCGATGTCTGGGATAGGCATTCCTTCCTCGCTGCCCGTTGCTGCCACAAAAGAGATCTGGATCGCGCCCGGAAGGGTAGCCCCGGACGCGCCGGTGATGGTCAGTGCGCCGGTCGCCGAGGTGGGGGCCAATAGGACTGTTCCGGGCTGTGCTGGTCCAGTGGGGCCCAAGGAAGAAATGGTGGTGAACTGAAAATTCACGTTCTCCTGCGAAGAGGCGGCGTTTAGGGTCTCTGACTCGAAAGACTGACGCGGTTGCAACGAGCTACTAATCACGATGGTGCTGGCCATCCCGTTGGCGTCCGTGGTGACCGACGGCATCTGCACGGTGCCCAGGCCTTGCGTCAAAGTAAAACTCACCGTCGCGCCGGAGACGGGATTGCCGGACGCATCTCTTGCCTGCACCGTAAACGGCTGGGATGGAAACTGCTCGAGCAAAACCTGCCCGTTTCCGGAGACAATGCTGAGACTCTGAGCCTGCGAAATAGCCGCAACGAACAAGAATAAGAATACGGACCGCAAAAATAAAAGGACGGACCGGGAAAGACACGGAACAAAGCTCATACAGGGAACCTCACAGGAAGGGGACGGGCGGGCAATTTCACTCTAGCACGCTGCAAGATCTTATCGGCGTAAGCGCCGCTCGGCGTTAGGTCCTCTCCGCTGCTTCACCGCGCCGTACTAATGCCCCGCTCAAACCCAGCCGATATACCCCAAAGTAGATGGAGGTAGTTTTGACTCTATGCCACACGCCGTATTGACTTGGAAGGCGCTCGACAGTGCTTTGGATCCGGTCATCACGATAGACGCTGCCGGCCTGGTAACGCGTTGGAATCAAAAGGCTACCGAGTCGTTTGGCTGGCCCGCGTCCGAAATCCTCGGTTCGCCCAGCGGCCAGCTGATTGCACCCCGCAAGCGAGAGGCGATTGAAGCTGCCTTACGCGATGTGATCCTGCGCGATGTGACCGAGCGCGATGTGACCGAGCATGAGGCTCTGACTCCCGATCGCCCGATCCGGATACCGGCTCTCCATCGCGACGGGCACGAATTTCCGGCAGAATTGAACTGGTCTCGCCTGGACCACGATGAACTGGCGATCTTCGTTCGAGATTTGACCGAGCAGGTGCGACTCCAGGAGGCACTGCGGGAAGGTGAAGAGCGATATCAAGCCATTGTTAATCGCATTGAAGACGGCTATTTCGAAGTGAACCTCAGGGGCGACTATACTTTTCTCAGCAATCGCTTCTGCGAGATGTTTGGATATCGCGCGGAAGAGATGCTGGGCCAGAGTTTCAGGAGGTTCTACTCCACGGAATCCATTCCCATCATCCATAGTGCCTTTTACGAAGTCTGGAAGACCGGCACTCCACTCCAGTCGCTGGAATACGAAATAAAACGCAAAGACGGGGTTACCCGATTCGTGGAGGATTCCGTTTCTCTAAAGAAGGATCGCCACGGGCAAGTCGTCGGTTTTATGGGTATCCGCCGCGACATAACCGAGCGCAAGCGGAACGAGCAGGAACTGGCGCGCACCAAACAGGCTGCTGAAGAAGCCAACCGTGCCAAGAGCGAATTCCTGGCCAACATGAGTCACGAGATCCGAACGCCGATGAACGGCATTATCGGCATGACGGAACTGGCGTTGTCCAGCGAGTTGACTTTTGAACAACGCGACTTTCTCGAGACGGCGCGGTCTTCCGCCGACACTTTGCTGGTCATTCTCAACGATATCCTCGACTATTCCAAGGTCGAGGCGCACAAAATCGAACTCGACCCCACGCCTTTCAACCTGAACGAATTGGTGGGCGACGCCATGAAGAGCCTTGCTCTGGACGCCCACAAAAAAGGCCTGGAACTGGCCTATTCCATCGGTCCCAACGTGCCGGACGACGTGGTTGGCGACCCGACGCGTCTGCGCCAGATTCTGGTCAACCTCACCGGCAACGCCATCAAGTTTACGTCCCAAGGCGAGGTGATCGTCAACGTCTCGACCGAATCCAGCGACAATTCCAGAGCCAGCTTGCACTTCACCGTGCGCGATACGGGCATCGGAATTCCTCCCGAAAAACAATGCAAGCTTTTCCGGCCCTTTGAGCAGGCGGATACGTCGACCACCCGTCAATTTGGCGGCACCGGTCTCGGCTTGGCCATCTGCAAAAGCATCGTTGAACTGATGGGCGGAAAAATATGGCTGGAGAGCGAACCCGGCGCAGGCACTATCGTTCATTTCATCGTCACACTGGAGGCGTCGCCGGTAATCGTCGGAGCGGCCTCGCTGATCGACGCGCGGGAATTGGAAGGCATGGCCGTCCTGATCATCGACGACAACGCCACCAATCGCCGGATCCTGAGAGAAATGCTGCAGCGCTGGCGCATGCGTCCCCAAGCCGCGACTTCGGGTCAAGAAGGGTTGCAAATGCTGGAACAAGCCACCGCGGCGGGCGATCCATTCCGTTTGATTATTTGCGACGAACAGATGCCGGTGATGAGCGGACTGGAAGTGGCCGAACGCATCCGCGGAAACCCATTGCTGCGGAACGCGACCATCATGATGCTCACCTCGTCCGATCAAGCCGCTAGCGCCACCAAGTGCCGGTCCATGGGCGTGGAGAGCTATCTGGTGAAGCCGATCAAACCGGCGGAGATGCTGGTGATGATCCGGCGGACGATTACCGCTTCCGCGCAGTTCGTTCCGAAGCGGTTGCCTTCGGCAAGGAAGCCCGGTTGCAACCGCCCTTTGCGCGTTCTAGTGGCCGAGGACAACGATGTCAACCAAAAGGTAGTTCTGGCCTTTCTCCAAAGAATGGGGCACGAAGCCACGTTGGCGGTGAGCGGGACCGACACGCTAGCCAAATGGAGCGCCGACAAATTCGATCTGCTGCTGATGGATGTCCAAATGCCGAATATGGACGGCTATGAGACCACGCGCCGGATTCGCGAGCAGGAACTCACTTGGCTCCATCGTGTTTACATTATTGCCATGACGGCGCATGCGATGCACGGGGACCGCGAAAAGTGCCTGGAGGCGGGGATGGACGACTACATCGCGAAACCTGTCACCTTCGCGAAGTTGGAAGAAGCGCTCGCAAACTGTCCCGTGGCTCAAACAGCCATCAGCGTGTAACGGAGCTGGTGGGGCGGGTGCAAACCGGTACTTGCGTCAGCGGGACGGGGGCGTCGGCACCACTATACCCAGCAAAGCCGACCGGGCGTCGGCCCCACTATTCCCAGCCCCGCAATCAAGACCGGCTTTCGCCGGTAAGTTGGCCGCGCGCCGCCGCGTTAGCCAACTCGTCGCAGCGATTGTTATCGGGGTGAGATGAATGTCCTTTGGTCCACTCCCAGTGCGTCTGGTGCCGCGCCACCTCGGCGTCGAGCATCTGCCACAAGTCCTGGTTCTTGACCGGTCCGGTGGAGGTGCGCCAGCCATTGCGCTTCCATTTGCGAATCCACTGCGTGATGCCGTCTTTGACATAGTTGGAATCGGTGGTGATATGCACTTCGCAGGGCTCTTTCAGTGAACTCAGCCCGCTAACGGCGGCCGTCAATTCCATACGATTGTTGGTTGTGGCCGGTTCAGAGCCCCACATCTCCTTGCTCTTGCCGTCACACCGCAGAATGCAGGCCCAACCACCCGGGCCGGGATTTCCAATGCATCCGCCATCTGTGATCAGTTGGACTCTTTTCAAGCGGGCGCCACCGCCAGTTCCCGCTCGAAGAAGGCATCCACTTTGTCCAGGATCGCGGCGGCCTCCTGAGTTCGATAAATCTCCACTCGCAGCTTCGACCCGTTGCGCACGCCGTGCGTAAAGTAAGTGGCGAACTGCTTCATTTTTCCCACGGCGTCGGGCTGGTCGCGCTCCTTCAGCATCGAGTAATAGGTTCGCATAATCTCATAGCGCTGCCGTTCCGCCGGATGCTCGTAGCTCCCGGTAGCGACGTACTGTTCAATCTGACGGAAGATCCAGGGGTTGAAAGACGCTGTCCGCCCGATCATCACGGCATCGCAGCCAGTTTCGGCAACCATGGTTACTGCGTCTTCCGGCGTTACGATGTCGCCGTTGCCGATCACCGGGATCTTGACCGCGGCTTTCATCTCGCCAATGCGCGTCCAGTCGGCCCGGCCGCTGTAGCCTTGCTCCCGCGTGCGTGGATGCAGCGCGATGGCCTGCAACCCACAGTTCTCGGCCAGGCGAGCCATATTCACCGCAACCAGTTCCCGATCGTTCCAACCGGCCCGGCATTTCAGCGTCAATGGAATCTTGATTGCGGCGCGCACCGTGCTGAGAATCTCTTCGACCAAGGGCAAGTCGCGTAAGAGCCCCGATCCGCCGTTGCACTTGACCACCTTATTTACAGGGCAGCCGAAATTGATATCGACCGAGTCGAACCCCAAATCCTCGCAAATCCTGGCGGCATCGGCCATCACACCCGGATCGGAACCAAAAAGTTGCGCCGCGATGGGGTGTTCTTCCGGATCAAATGCCAGATAACGAAAAGTCCGCGTCGGCTTGTGCGCCTTTATAGACGCGACAATGCCGTGCGAACTGGTGAATTCGGTCATCATGAGCCCGCATCCGCCCTGGCTACGAATCAGACGGCGGAATACAGTGTCGGTGACGCCAGCCATCGGCGCCAGCACCGTGGCCGGAGCAATGCGCACACCTCCGATGCGGAACTCTGCTGGGAACGGCGGCATTTCTCCTATTTTAGCGGTTCGGCCGGGCGCGGATGTAACAACTGGAAACGCAGCAGGGTTTCCCCACGTTTAACGGAGCAAGGGGGAACTTATTTGTCGACGAAACCTAGTGTGGTTGTGGCCTTTGTGACCGGCGCCGCACTTGCTTCCGGGATTGTGTACGTGGCGGTGAGCCCGAAAGCTGAGTCGCTGGGCCCTGCGCCACAGTTAGCTGCCGCGACGCCGTTGGCAGGGGCGCCTGCACCGAAAGTGGAGGAGCCCAAGCCACCGGCCCAACCAGAGTTCCAGGCCGAAGTAGACAAGCCCGCCCAGGTTGCTGCTCCGTCAATTTCGGCTCCGTCAAAGGTAGACCGGCGGCCCCAGGAACCCGCGGGTCCAGCGCCGCCTAGTAAGCAGGGTACTTTGAAACTGAATAAGATGGTGGCGCAACTCTCGGAGCCGGTGACTCCGCGCCGTTCTTTGAACGATGCGATGGTTGTCAAGACGGATCCGCCGCCAACACCGGTGGTGCCCGCTCCGGAGCCCCCGCCGCCGGCAGTGGCTCAGCCTCCGGGGGCCCAGGAGGTTGCGCCGCCTGCGACCGAGCCGCCCGCCGCGGAACCTCCTCCTCCACCCGCGCCGAATAGGGTGATGCTGCAGGCCGGCGTGAACTTAGATGTCCGCATCGGCGAGACGCTGAGCACCAAGCGCAACCGGCCCGGCGATAACTTTCTGGCCACTCTTGCCGGACCGCTGGTAGTGGATGGGTGGGTGATCGCCGAAAGAGGCGCCCGTGTGGAAGGCCGCGTTGTCGAGTCCGATTCTAGCGGCCGGGTGCAAGGGACCGCTCGCTTGAGCGTGGAACTGGTGCGGCTCTCCACCAGCGACGGCCAGCGTGTGCGCATTCAGACCGAGCCGATCGACAGAAAGGTGAAAGCTTCCACCGGCCAGGATGCGGCGAAAGTCGGCGGCGGAGCGGCGCTCGGCGCCATTATCGGCGCGGTCGCCGGAGGGGGCAAAGGCGCGGGAATCGGAGCCGGGGCTGGTGGCGCTGCCGGCGCAGTAGATGTACTGCTCACGCGCAAGCCAGCGGAAATACCGGTTGAGTCGCGACTCACTTTCCGCATCACCAATAACGTTGAAATCACCGAAAAGAGGTAGTTCAGGGCTGAATTACCACACGGCCGACCAACTCCCCGCGCCGGATCTGGCCCATGGTTTCGTTCAGCGCCGATAACGGCCGCGTCTCGACGTGGCAATGAATTTCCGGGTGCAACGCGATCAAGTCCAACATCTCGCGCAGGTCCTGGCGGGTTCCCACCGAGCTGGCGATGATGCGCGCTTCCAGTCCGACCATGGCTACGGTCGATACGCTAATCGGCTCCGCGGTCATCCCTACAATCACGAGCGTGCCGCCTTTGCGCAGATAGCGTAGCGCGGCTTCATAAGCTGGTTTGGAACCGGAGGTCACCAGCACCACATGCATTCCGCCTAATTTCTTGATGTCCTTGTGAACCGGCCCCGCCGCCACATTGAAAACCATATCCGCGCCGCACTGGCGCGCCAGTTCCAGCTTTGAGTCCTGCACGTCGATAGCGCATACCCACGCCCCTTGCGCCTTGGCCATCTGAATTGCCAAGTGGCCCAGACCGCCTACGCCGACAACCGCGATCCGCTGGCCCGCCTTCAATTCGGCCTGCTTCAGAGCCCGGTAAACCGTAAGCCCCGCGCACAGTAGCGGCGCGGTTGCTTCGGCGGTCAGACCGTCCGGGATGCGCAGCGCGTGCGATGCCGGCGCTTTCACGTATTCCGCAAAGCCGCCATCGACTGTGCATCCAGTGATCTTCTGCCGGGAGCAAAGCACTTCGCGGCCTTCCAGGCAGAATTCGCACTCTCCGCAGGTCCAATTCAGCCAGGGTACGCCCACGCGATCGCCTGCTTTGAAACTGGTTACGCCTTCGCCTACTTTTTCCACCTTGCCGACAATCTCATGCCCCAGAATTAAAGGGGTCTTGGTGATGGGTTTCAGTTGCTCCCAATCGCCGTGCGCCAGATGCGTGTCGGAATGGCACACGCCGCAAGCCTCCACCCGGATCAACACTTCTCCCACGCCAGGCTCCGGCTCGGGCGCTTCTCCCAGCTCTAGTGGCTGGCCAATTTCGCGCAACACTGCTGCTTTCATTCGATCTTCAGTATCGCATCGGGTCGTGGCTCGGATGCTACGGATTGGCGAGTTCTCTGAGCAGAGCGTGGAGATGGAGAATTGGCCGCTGATGAACCACCCATGGCCCGGGACGGGCCGCCCATAGAACATGAAGAACGGTCGCGCAGCACGCGGCTCTGAATGTCCCTCGGTTTTTGGGGGCCTCCGCCTTTTGAAGGACATACGTGATTTTTCGGAACAACGCCGAGTGCGCCGGGATAAACCGGCATGGAACAGGGAAGGAAAGAGTCCCACAGGAAAGGAATGGCAACCCATCCTGACCCCAAGTCATGCGAGTGCAGCCGTAAGGCTGCGGGCGAAGCGTTGACAGGGGCTGCGAAATCAATCTTGTCCGGGCGCCGACGCTGTTCGGTGAAGCGGAAGGCCACATCAGGAGTGACGAACAAAGCGAGCCATTGATGAACCCTGCCCAGTCAGAGACCCCAAACATGCTTGGAAATTCCATGCGCGAGAACCGGGAGACCCCGCGGGCGTCCGGCAGTAGGAGGCCGGACCGGCTGGAGAAGGTAACAAGCTATAAGATCAGCGTGAACGCCGGTGGGGAGTCGGACGAACAGGTAGTGTGCGCTGAGCAGCGCGTTATTCAGGAGGGTTTAAGTCCCTCTGGCGCTCTGATGAGGAGCGCCATATGCGAATGCGGGGGTAATGCCTCGCGGGCCGGGCGCGGTGCTGGAAGTCGCGCCCGGCCCAGGCTATTGTTCATCGAGCGATTTGCCCGTGTTGGCCGCATACCACTTGGCGACCCGGCCTTCCATACCGCTATCTTTGCGAGCTTTGAGTAATGTGGATGTTGTCATGTAGAACCTCCTTGTCGTTCGTTGAGAATTTCGCCGCGACCTCCCGCAGCCACCGCTCGTCCCAAGCAAGTGACCCGCTGCCGAGGTCCGCGATCACGCCCTGGAGCCAGGTGAGTTCGGCTTCGAGCAAGGCGGTTCGATAGGCGTCCTCCAGGAGAAATAGCCGCGGCAGTTCTTCCGCTGCCCGCTTTTCGGCCTCCAGCTTGGTCAACTCATTTTGAATAGTAAGCGCCCGGATCTCGAACTGCCTTTGCGCATCGCCGGGCGTGAGCATGGTCAGGACCGAGACTGCGGCGGGAAACTCCGGAAAGTCGGCGCCAAACGTGGTCAGCATTTCGCACAGCCATACCTTGGCCATGTCGCGGCCCCGGTCGGTGATTGAATAAACGATCCGGTCCGGGTGGCTGCCGGTTTGAATTTTCTCTGCGATCTCGATCAGACTTAGGCGGAGAAGCCGGTCCAGGGTCTGGTAGACGCTGGCCCGTTGGCGAACATTGACGACCTTGTCCTTCCCCCTCTCGTTGATCAGCTTCTGCATTCGGTAGGCGTGCATGGGCTCTTCGACCAGCATGCTGAGAAGGATCAGACCGAGAGAGGAACGGCGTACCTTACCATTCATAGTTATATAATGACTAGTTATGTTATGTCTGTCAAGCAAATTTTCTGCCGACAGCCCGTCGGCTAGCCGCGATCATATCAGCGGCGCCACAGGCGTGTCGCCCGTGTCCGACACCAGTTCGGGATAGCGTAGCGGGAATCGCCCCAATTCCCATTCGGCCCAGGATCTCCTCTATTCAGACTTAGTTGCAATCCATTTGCTGATTACTATTGACTTGAAAGATTCGAATCCGTAATATGGACCAAAGCAGTCCTAGATTCTAAGATTGACGCGATTGAAGCACAAACACAAATAGAACGGGAAGAATCTCCACTGATATGAAGACCCAAAGAATGGGTGATGTTCGAATCTGCCAGGGCCGACCTTTGCAGGAATGCGACTGGATTGCAGGTAGCCGTATGAAATGGGGGTTATCGCCCGGCTCTTTCCTTGCCAGCGCTAGAACTTGCGCCTTGCTTGCCTTTACTGTCTCAACCCTGTGGGCAAGCGGCGGAGGAAGCCTCTTAGGGACCGTCACGGATCCGCGTGGTGCGACGGTTCCGGGTGCGAAGGTCACGGCCACGGAAGCCGCTACAGCCGTCACGCAAACCATCACAACCGACGGCCGAGGCTTCTATTCGTTCCAGAGTCTGCCAGTTGGAAGCTACGAGGTTCAGGTGGACGCCCCGGGATTCAAGCCTCTGCGGCGCACCGGCGTCGTGATCAATGTCGACAGTAAGGTGGTGGTGGACGCGTCCCTCGAAATTGGAGAGAGGATTGAGACGATGACCGTCTCCGAGTCGGCGGCGCATGTAGAAACGGTCGACACGCAAAGGGGTGAGGTCATAACTGGCAAGCAGCTAACGACAGTGCCGCTCAACGGCCGCAGTTACACTGATTTGCTGTCGCTACAGGCGGGTGTCGCTCCCGTCACTTCGCTGACATCTCAAACTCAGCAGGACGTGGGCGTCAGCGCATTTTCTCCCTCCGGGGATTTGAACCCTGGCACCATATCGATCAATGGACAGCGGGAATTCGCGAACAGCTTCGTGCTGAATGGAAGCGATGTGGAAGAAGACGTCAACATGGGCTCGGCCATTATCCCGAACCTGGATTCTATCGCCGAGTTTCGTATTCTCACGGGTAATTTTGACGCCGAACATGGCGAGTTCAGCGGAGGCCAGATCGAAGTAGTAACGAAATCCGGGACGAATGCATTGCACGGCGACGTCTTCGAATTTCTCCGCAATACGGACCTCGATGCGCGCAACTATTTTTCGCCTGCCCGGGGCGAGTTTGACCAAAACCAATTTGGCGCCACGTTGGGCGGCCCGATCCGGAAGAACAAAGTGTTCTTTTTTGCCGACTATCAAGGCACCCGATTGACGCAGGGCGTGGACACAGGACAGATTGCGGTGCCTTCGCTCCAGAACCGTAGCGGCAATTTTTCCGGCGTTGCGAACTCGTTTTCGACTGTCGATCAAAATGGGAACGCGGTCCCTACCACCGTGAGCGGCCCTTACTTTGCCAACCAGCTTTCACAAAAGCTGGGCTACGGTGTAGCCGCGGGCGAGCCGTATTATTTTCCTGGATGCACTACTGCGCTGCAATGCGTTCTTCCGAACGCCGTGATTCCGCAGAGTGCATGGTCCGCTCCCGCAGCCGCGCTTTTGAAGTATATCCCCGCTCCCAACAATCCCAATGGGACCTTTTCGACTTCCTCCTACAACCAGACCCTGCAGGATGACAAAGGCGCTTACCGGCTGGATAGCTCGACACGCTGGGGCATGCTGTCTGCTTACTATTTTCTAGACAACTGGTCGCAGAATAGCCCGTACCCGGTGGCGCAGGGGGGCGCGAACGTCCCGGGGTTCAACGCGCTGAACGCAGGACGCGCGCAACTATTTTCTATCGGCGACACCACCACTTTCAGCTCCACGGCCGTCAACGAGTTCCACTTCAGTTTTCTGCGCGACGCGACTGACTTAGGTCATCCCATCGGCGGAGTTGGCACAAGTCTGGCGTCCCAGGGTTTCGTCGTGGGAGCGAACACCCCTGGCATCGTCGCTCTATCGCCCAAAACCGAGGGCGTGGAAAGCGTCGACTTCAACAACTTCTCTATCGGGACCAACACCAATGAGCTGAGGCAGACGAACAACACATTTCAATGGCGCGATGGTTTCTCCAAGGTTGTTGGAACCCACACCATCAAGGTGGGCGGCGAATTCCACTACGATCAGGTGAACACCAATCCGATCGCGCAGCTAAACGGGAATTTCATCTTCTTCGGTAGCGAGACAGGGGTCGATTTCGCGGATTTTCTGCTGGGCATCCCAAGCCAGTACAACCAAAGCCAGCTTCAGCCGTTCTACGGCCGCAATAAGTTTGTTGGCCTTTACGCGCAGGATAGCTGGCGGGTCAGCAAGAATCTGACGCTGAACTACGGTCTGCGCTGGGACCGCATCGAGCCCTGGTATGAAAAATACAATCAGATCGCGACTTTCGTTCCGGGCCAACAGTCCGTCGTGTTTCCGGGCGCACCGGCCGGCATTTTATTTCCGGGCGACGCCGGCGTCCCGCGCACCATTGCGCCGCCGGGAAATCGCGACTTTGCGCCGCGCATCGGTCTGGCTTACTCTCCCAGCGCCGGCCAGGACAGCCTGCTCGGCAAGATTTTAGGCGGCCCCGGCAAAACCAGCGTGCGGGCCAGCTTCGGAATGTTCTATACCGCTATCGAGGCGCTGACGATTGGAATCAGCAGCGCCAACGCGCCCTATGGCACCACCTATACCAGTCCCACTCCGCCGCTGTTTGCCACCCCGTTCATCACAGCGGCCAACGGTCAAAATCAGGGCCAATATTTTCCGGTCCAACTTGCGCCTTTGAGCACATCGGCGAGTCATCCCGATACCACTCTCGACTGGTCGCAGTTTGAACCCATCAGCGGCGTGCCCAATTATCTGACCAGCAACAAGACTCCTTATACCGGGGAATACATGCTGTCGATCCAGCGCGGCATCGGAAACAACACGGTGCTCGATGTGAGCTATGTCGGCAATCAGGCGCATCACCTGCTGGTGCTCAGAGAGGCCAATCCCGGCAACCCCGCGCTGTGTCTGCGGCTCAGCAATCCGGCCAACCTTGCGCCAGGCCAAACTCCCTGCGGTCCGTTTAGTGAGAGCAACGTGTTCACCACTGCGTCCGGTCAGGTGATCAATGGAACCAGAGGGCCGTTGGGGTCGAATTTCGGAAGCGACACCGCGGAAACCACCATTGGCAATTCCAACTATAATTCGCTTCAAGTCACGTTGCGTCACACCAGCGGACCGCTGCAATTGTTGGCGGCGTATACCTTCAGCAAGTCGCTGGATCAATCTTCCAACCTGGGCGAAGAAGTCAACCCGCTCAATCCCTCGCTCAGCAAGGCATTGTCCGCTTTCGATATTACGCACAATTTTGTGGTGAGCTACAGCTACCAGCTTCCGTTCGCCCGCGTTCTGCGCGCCGCAAACCGCTGGACGCAGGGTTGGGAGCTCTCCGGGATCACGCGCATCAGTACCGGTCTGCCAGTGACGCTGATCAATTACGGCGACAATTCACTACTGGGCGCGGAGCCAAATGGCATCAATAATTTTGGCGTCGATCAACCGGACGTCGCCCCTGGTTCATTGGCTCTCAATCGCAACCCGCGAAACGGGCAGCCATATTTCAATGCGTCGCTCTTCAGCGAAAATGCCCAGGGCACTCCCGGTGACGCCTCCCGCCGTTATTTCCACGGTCCGGGAATGGCCAATTTCGACATGGCGCTGCTCAAGAACCTGCGCCTCACGGAATCGAAGTCCGTTCAGTTCCGCATTGAGGCATTCAATGTTTTCAACCACGCGCAGTTCTTCGGGCCACAATCGGTTGACGGAAACATTAGCAGTGCGACCTTTGGACAGGTGGTCAGCGCGACAGCGCCCCGGTTGGTCCAGCTCGGTTGCAAGCTGACGTTTTGAATGGACAAAGAGAGTCCATACGGTTGCCCACCCCCCGATTTGGGGTACATACAGTTGTCGTTGGAAGACGCCGATAAGAAATTTTGGGGCCCGCGGTGTATCTCCAGTCCAGACACGACTTCCTTGTATCTACACAGAACGCGGATGGCGGATGGGGCTACTTCCCCGGTAAACAATCCTGGCTGGAACCCACGGCTTTCACGCTCTTGGCCCTGCACGGCGTGGCCGGAGCTGAAAGCAACGTCACTCACGGGCGAACCCTGCTCCGAACCTGGCGCCAATCCGACGGCAGCTATCGGCCATCGGGTCAAGTCCTGGAGAGCACTTGGGTTACGGCCCTGGCGTTGCTGCTCGCGTCGATCCAAGGCGAACGCGATGTGGCCAGCCTGCAAACCATTGACTGGCTGCTCGCCGAACGGGGCGCCGAATCCCGCCTGGCCGCCCGTCTCGCCAACTTCTTCCACCTCACGGATATCAAACTGGACTTGGCTCATCCTGGCTGGCCCTGGTTCCCGGGCAATTCGTCTTGGATCGAGCCCACCTGCCATACCTTGCTGGCGCTGAAGAAAGCGGCCAGCCTGCACCACTCCTACCGCCTGCTCAGCCGGATTCAAGAGGGTGAAATCATGGTGCTCAGCCGCCGCTGCAGCGATGGCGGTTGGAACGCCGGCACGCCCGTCACCCTATCCTTCGACCTTCGCTCCTATCCCGAATGTACCGCGTTAGCTTTGCTGGCCCTGCAAGGACGGAATCCCCAGGACTTTCCTCAGGTCTTGGAAGTTGCGGAATCCATGCACCACAGCACCAAATCGTCACTGGCCCGTGCCTGGCTGGCGATCGCTCTCAGGACCTACGGCCGGCAACCCTCCGCCCGTGGGGAAGACCCGTCTCCGTCCAAAGACATTTTGCTGACGGCTTTGCAGTCGTTGGGACACCCCGACGGCAACTATCACCTGTTACAGGTTGGGACCTCGCGCTCGGGAGCCGCGGCATGACGCTCAAGCGCCGGGACTTCATTCCCATTGCGGCCATCGGCGTGGCGTCCGGTTACGCCAGCCTTCGCCCCAAAGACAAGCCGCAACCTCTGCCGGATGGGCCGCCCGGCAAATCTCCGGTAGCCATCATCCGCGCTCAGTCCTATTCCGACGACCTGGTGAGCCGCATGTATGCGGGGATCCGGGAATGCGGT
>DATFZA010000375.1:0-3463 GCA_035314765.1 Bryobacteraceae bacterium | reverse complement strand
CCGGCTTACCCAATTGGGTCCCGTGCTGTTCGCGATCTCCAGCATCGTGTTCGGCATTGACCATTTCCTGATCCTCAAGGGGATTGCGAGCCTGGTGCCGGCCTGGATTCCCGGCGCTCTGTTCTGGGCTTATTTTACGGGCGCCGGCTTCATCGCCGCCGGTATCTGCATGGCGATTCGCTGGCTGGATGATTGGGCGGGATTCTGGCTGGGCATGATGTTTCTGTTATGGTTCTTGCTACTTCACGCGCCCAGGGTTACGAGTTATCCTCGCTCGCATAACCCCGCCGAGTGGTCCAGCGCCTTCATTGCGCTGGGCATGTGCGGCGGATGCTGGATCTGCGCTCGGCATTCCAAGCGCCCCTAATCTCACCACCTCCACATCCACATTTTTATCGGGGACGAAGTGTTGACAGCCGTCCACGGGCAGACTGTCCGGGATGCATCGGGTCTTGGAGTCCCTCCGAATGGTCCAGGCAACTTGCGCAATATGGTCCTTCCAATTGTACCAATGAGCCTCTATGATGCTACTAACGCTTTGAGTTGTGCTTAGGGGGCACATGAAACCAGTGATTACGCTTCGCAAACAGTATTCTTGCGCGGCCGCATTGTGCGCAGCCGTGCTTCTCTTTCCCATTTCCAGCTTCGGACAAGCTTCCGACAGTATTATCGTAGGAGTCGTCACAGACGCCACCGGTGCGGGCATACCAAGCGCTAGCATCATCGCCTTGAATAAGGACACCGGCGTGAAGTATCCAACCGTGACCGGCACTTCCGGCGAATACCGCATCAACAACGTACCAATTGGCCGGTATGACGTCTCTGCCGCGGCGGCGGGATTCGCCAGCGCCACGGTAACCGGCGCAGATCTGCAACTCAACCGCACTACGACGGTGAACATCACGATGGCGGTCAGTTCAACCACTACCTCGATCGAAGTCACCGGCGCGCCCGCCGCCATCGATACCTCCACGGCTCAGTTACAGACCAACTTTGACAGCAAGCAGGCGGTGGATCTCCCGACTGCTGGTTTCTCAAAAGCCATCGGGGGCACCGGAATCTATAACCTCAGCTTGACCGGCGCCGGTGTCACCTCGTCGGGCGGGGTGGGCCAGGGCACCGGGCCCGCCGTTTCCGGGTTGCGTCCGGAAGCCAATAGCTTCAACATCGACGGCATCGCCAACGACGACCATTTCGTAACCGGCCCGCAGATTACCGTTTCCAATGAGGCCGTCGCCCAGTTTACGATTCTACAGAACCAGTTCGGCGCGGAATTCGGAGGAGCTTCGGGTGGCGTATTCAACGTCGTCGTGAAAAGCGGCACCAACCAGGTTCACGGATCCATTTACGAGTACCTTCAGAACCGCGATCTGAATGCGGTGGACGCGACCGAGGTGCATCAGCAGATCTATAGCAATCCCAGGTTCGACCAAAACCGTCTGGGCGCGACCGTCGGAGGCCCGATCATCAAGGACAAATTGTTCTACTTCGGGAATTACGAATACAATCCGCTGGGCCAATCTACCCAGCCGGGCGGCATCACCTGCGCACCCACTTCCGCCGGCATCAACATCCTGAACGGCTTGCCCACTGGATCGGGCAATATCAGCAAAACCAATTTGGGCGTGTTTGAGAAGTATGTTCCGGTTGCCAGCGCCCCCGACGTTACCGATTGCGGAACCACCACCGTGCTCGGCCAGACCATTCCGCTGGGAGCTTTGTCGTTTGCCTCGCCGGATTATTTCAACACTTACAACGCCGTGGTCGCAATCGACTACAACCTGAGCGCCGAGGACCAGATTCGGGGCCGGTTCTTCTACGCCAATACTACCGGCGTTGACGCGGTCGCCAATTTGCCTGTGTTCTTCCAGCCCGCCCCGGCAGTGAGCCACGCCGGGTCGATCTCGGAGTTCCACAACTTCTCCCCAACTCTGGAGAATGAAATTCGTGTTTCCTTCGATCGCTTTAACGCCAGCATAGGCGCCGGCAACTTTACTTTTCCAGGCTTGAATGTGTTTCCGAACCTCGCCTTCGACGACCTTGGTCTGCAGGTCGGTCCCGCTCCGAACACGCCGTCGGGCGATATCGAGAACAAGTTTCAGATCCAGGAAAACCTGACGAAGACTTATGGGCGGCATACCGTAAAGGTCGGCTATGACCTGGTGGACGTCATTTTGACCGGATACTTCGTTCAGCGCAGCCGCGGCGACTACGATTACGCCAATCTCGAACAATATTTGCTCGACATGTCTCCCGCCGGCGGAAACCTCAGCGGCGTTTCCGGAGAACGCAGCGTGGGATCGAGTGCCGTCCCGTTCGGCTTTCTGGAGCATGCGGCATACCTCCAGGATGACTTTCGTCTCCGGCCGAATTTGACTCTCAATCTGGGCGTTCGTTATGAATACGTCACTGTGCCGGTGGGTTCCCGTTATCAGGCCGCCAGCACCCTCGCCAGCGTTCCTGGGGTGATTACGTTTGGCCAGCCGAAATCCAACTCGAACGAGTGGTCGCCTCGTGTTGGCTTTAACTACTCGCCCGGATCCAGCGGCACCTGGTCGATTCGCGGCGGATTCGCCCGCTCGTTCTACAACACGTACATCAACCTCAACCAGAATTCCTCGCCGCCGTATTTCGCCACCACCGTCGACTGTCCGGGCGCCGCCTGTCCCACATCGAACTTTCTCGCTGGCGGCGTCCTGCAACCGACGCTGTCGACCGGCGCGCCGACTGTGGCCGCCGCCCGCGCCGCCGTTGCCTCCTATACTTTCGACCAGACTCGGCCGTACGCGCTGACCGGCACTCTGGGAGTGCAAAAATTGCTCGGCAAAGACTACACATTTGAGGCCCGTTACGTGTACACCAAAGGTGTCCACCTCTATAATCAGACCCGGCTGAACATAGTTAGTCCGGTGACATCCACTGTGAACCTTCCGACGTATCTCTCGACGCCATCCGCAGCCACGCTGGCATCGCTACCCTATACACTCGGATATCTGAAGTCCCTGCCGGACAATTCTTTGGGGCAATACGGTTTCCCCAATAACATCACCGGATATCATCCTTGGGGCAATTCCCGTTACAATGGCCTTCAGCTCCAATTGAACAAGCGGTATTCAAGGGATTTCTCGATCATTGCCGCCTATACCTGGAGCCACGCGCAGGATGATTCCACGGCCACCAACTTCTCCACGATTTTGTCGCCGCGCCGGGCTCAGGACTTCCAGAACCTAGCAGCGGAGTGGGCTTCCTCAGCTCTGGATCGCCGCCAGCGCTTCACCTTCACGCCGGTCTACGATATTCTGCCGTTCAAGAACGGCAATTGGTTCCTGAAGAATGTTGCCGGTAACTGGAACCTTTCCGGCACCTACACCTACCAGTCGCCCGAGTTCGCCACCGTCCAGAGCGGTGTGGACTCAAATCTCAACGGGGATTCGGCTGGCGACCGCACCATCATCAATCCCAA
>DATFZA010000374.1:0-3555 GCA_035314765.1 Bryobacteraceae bacterium | reverse complement strand
CACCGGCGGCGGCGCCCATCGGCCGCCCAGAATCTCCTCGCCTGGCCAATACAACCCAGGCTCAGATTGAACGCGCCCGCCGGCCCAGGCAACCAATTGCGTTCTTTCTCTTTGCCAGGCGATTCCCGTTGGATGTACAAGTCAAGCGAGCCGTCCTGGTTATATTTCAAGTCGTCGCGGTCGCCGATAGCGAAGCGGTTGATCGGATTCGCAATGAAGTAGCCATCCTCGTCGTACATCGTGACCGACCAGAATGCCCGGACCACCGGCAGTTGGGATTTGTCGAAGTGCAGCACGTACGCCTTGTCGCCGGTCAGCGGAGCGCCGCTGGCGTCCTGGCCGCACGCGAGATAAACCGCGTCTTCAGGAGGATTGGCGCCGAGACCGATCCGGGCAACCACTGCGCGCATCGCATAATTCGTCCCGTAGCGGCCGACGTTCTGCGTCCCGCCGGACCAGCCGGTTGGACCAGGAGTTCCGCGGCGGTGTACGCTTTGGTCCAGTATCGCGGCGGCGGATTTGACGCCCTGGTCGAACGCCTTCGCGCCTTCTGGCCCGAGCTTCTGTGCTTCAAACGGCTGACCGGCACGCACGCCCAAGGCATTCAGCTTCTCGACCATCGGCCCGTCCGCGGCATGCGGCGGATCCTTTACCAGCAATTCAGCGAACTTGCTGAAGAACTCGTCGGGCGAAAGCCGCGCCACCACTTGCGGTGGAGTCAGCCCAGGCTCCCGCAGCGAAACATTGGGGAGGGTCCGCGTTTTACGCGGCCCATCGGGATAGAGGCTCAGTGGCATCAACGTGTAGCCCTTTTGTACGGCGCGCACGGCCGCATAATCGGACGCTGTATTGGTTTGCGTGCGCCCCAACAGCCAAGCCATATTGGTGGGGCAATCAATGCGTGTCGCGCGCGCCGGCAGCGTGCCTTTCCAGCCCGGTCCGACGATGGCGAACCAGCCTTCCTCCGTGCCCGTCGTGCGCTTGCCGGGAACCGAGATGGTTTCGGTCCAGGCGTCCATCAATTGCATCAGATAGTAGCGGCCTTTGGTGTCGGGAACATGCAGCAGAACCGGTTCCCGCGAAAGATCGAGCCAGGCGGAGGAATAAAGAGTATCCGCATTGGGGCGCACCACGCGGCGCGAATGCTCGTCGGGGAAGACGTGAAGGTGAGCAAAATCGTTCGCCGGAAAATCCTTCGCGCGGGTGAACTCCATCAACACAAGAGGATAGGCGTAGAGATAAGCCTGACGCGCGGTCTCAGATACCTGCGCGGCGGGCGTCTGCGCCTCGAGAGCGCAAGTAAGTACCAGCAGAAAAACTAGTAGCTTCGTCATGGGCGACATTTAGTTTACATCTGGACCCGTGCTACTTTCGTTTAGATTATGGGTCAAACGATGGTGCAACGCTTTGGACGGGCAGCTATGGCTGTGGTTTTGGTCTCCGGCTGGACTGCCGCGCTGGCACAGGATAAAGCACAGCAGGCAGCTCACGAGAAAGGGGAACAGCGAGTCGCCGTGATGGCCACGCCGCTGGTGCCGCCTCCGATTCCGCCCGCGGACTCGACCACTACCGGAAGCGTCATCGTCGGCGGCCAACCGATCGCTTATCGCGCGGTGGCCGGGACCATCACCGTGGGAGCAACCGACCAGCAGGATGCACTGCTCGGTTTGAACGGCAACCGGCTTCCCGACACCGGGGAGAAACCCATCGATCCTGAGAAGCCGGAAGAGGCTCCGCCGACGGCTCGCATGTTTTATGTTGCTTACTTCAAGACCGACGCAGCTTCCGATACGCGTCCCGTAACCTTTTTCTATAACGGCGGGCCGGGGTCATCCACCATGTGGCTGCACATGGGTTCCTTCGGGCCCAAGCGCGTGGTAACCACCGATACGCAACACGACCCCGCGCCGCCATACAAGATCGCGAGTAACGAGTTCAGTCTGCTGGACGTGAGCGACCTGGTGTTCATCGATGCGCCGGGCACCGGTTTCAGCCGCATCCTGGGCAAGGACAAGGAGAAGGCCTTCTGGGGCACCGATCCGGATGCGCACGCGTTTGAACGTTTCATCCGGCGATTTCTCACCAAGCACGAAAGGTGGAACTCGCCGAAGTATTTGTTCGGCGAAAGCTATGGGACTCCGCGCTCGGCGGTCCTCGCGGGGTTGCTGCACAGCGTGGACCTGAACGGAATCGTGCTGCTCTCGGCGATACTCAGTTTCGACAACAGTGTTGACGGTCCGAGATGGAATCCCGGCGTGGATCAGGCTTACGCGCTGGCGCTGCCGACCTACGCCGCAAGCGCTTTCTACCATCACAAGCTATCGAAGCAGGCGCCGAAACTGGAGCCGTTTCTGGAAGAAGTGGAACGATTCGCGCTGGGTGAATATATGACGGCGCTCTTGCAGGGATCGGAGCTCCCGGAAGCAAGGAAGCAAGCCGTCGCCGCGAAACTTCATGACTATACCGGATTGCCGGTTGCCTATCTCCTGAAAGCCAATTTGCGAGTCAGCGGTGGAGCATTCAGCAAGAATCTGCAGGACTCGGAAGGGTTGACTACGGGGCGTCTCGATACCCGCTATAGAGGACCGGATTTTAATCCGCTGAGTGAAGAAGCCGAGTATGATCCTCAGAGTGTTGCCATCTCAGCGGCCTATACGACGGCAATTAACCACTATCTGCGGGCGGACCTAAAATATGGCGAAAATCAGACCTATAAACCGGGCGCGTATAGCGACGGAAACTTCACCTGGGATTTGCGGCATCAAGCGCCGGGCGGTCCTCCCGCCGGCCAGGGCGAATCTGCCACGAATGTGATGCCCGACCTGGCGCAGGCGATGAAGACCAACCCGAAAATGAAAATCTTTCTTACCGGCGGATATTATGATCTCGCGACGCCGTTCTTTGAGGGGATTTACGAAATGCATCATCTGCCGATTCCGCAGAATCTGCAGGCTAATATCAGTTATCGTTATTACGAAGCCGGTCACATGGTCTATGTCAATGAAGGCATCTTGAAGCAGTTTCATGAGGATGTCGCGGCGTTTATCCAGAAGACGGAGAAGGGAAGCGTGGGGAAATAACCGGCACGGGCCAAAGCCTGTGCCACCCTTGTGACCCATTTAGCCTTCAGGTGGCACAGGCTTTAGCCTGTGATGGCATTGTTGGCCCGGTTGAAGATCGAGGTCGATGCGGCATGCTAGCATGACTTCGTTTGACGAAGTACAAACCGGCGATCCAGTTGTGGGCCACGTGGCTTACCTTCGCGTCCTCTGCCGCCATTATCATCGGCATCGCGCCGTCGCAGATACTGCTGGGACTGTCGCTACTCGCCCTGATTCTGTCGGGTGTCCGGCCGAAGCTCCCGCCGATAAAGCTGCCGCTCGGACTGTTCTTGTTGGGGACCCTGATTGCGGCGGCGCTTTCCGACGATCCGATGGCGGCTTTTCCGCAAATCAAGAAGTTCTTCGTCTTCAGCCAGCTAGTGGTGGCCTACACATTTCTCCGCGGAACCAAAATCGGCCGCTGGCTGATCTTGACTTGGGCGGGCTGCGGAGC
>DATFZA010000373.1:0-2747 GCA_035314765.1 Bryobacteraceae bacterium | reverse complement strand
GAGGACACCGCGCCGCACAACGTTCCGCAGCAGCTGGCGCTACTCCGCCTGGACACGGATTGGTATGCCTCGACACGGGCGGCGCTGATGCACTTCTATCCGCGACTGGTGTCGGGCGGCGTCTTGATCCTCGACGATTACGGCCATTACCGGGGGCAGCGCCAGGCGGTGGACGAGTATTTCAGCACCACCGCCGAACCCCTGCTCTTTCACCGCATCGACTACAGCTGCCGCATCGCCGTCAAACGATGAGCCTGTGACCGCGCCGCCCAGCGGCCGGGCACTATGGGGTGTGATACCAATAGGTGACGATCGCTTGCCAAGCACCACCAGTGCAAGCGATATCGAAGTCGATCTTGCTCGTGGTGGTAACAAGGAAGCCTGTGCCGTAATACGGAGCCGCCCCGAGAGAACCGCCACCAGGGAAACTCACAACGTGCGTCTCACCAGGGCCAAGCGTGGTAACAACCCCACCACCCGCCGCGGCAATCACGCCGGCAAAGCCGTGCTCGATGCCACTCCCTTGGAAGACGAGAATATCCGCACCAATGACAGTTCCGTTGAATGGCGTGGCAAAGGGTTGCTGAAACGACTGATCCGACCCGGTGCAGGTCCCGGAGAAGTAAGCGTCTTGTGTGGACACATTCTGTTGAGCCGCAGCTCCATGAATCGAAACCGCGAGCGCGGCGGCGATGGTCAAAAACAATCTTCTCATCTGATCCTCCTTTTGATGCGTCAGTATAATGGAGCCCCACCAGCCCCAGGCCTGCTTATGCAGCTCCTAGGTCACAGGATACGCCCCGCCCGTCATACGGTCGTCAATCTTCAGAGGACGGTCGCTAGGGTCCTTGCTGCACCGCAGTTATTGCTTCGGCGCTTGGTGTCTCGGCATTCATCATCAGCGCAATTTGTGTGACTGGCGAAGGCCGTCGGTTACTACGGTTACGGCACCTACGCGTTGGTCAGGCGCGACGACGGCCTTACCGGCTACGCGCTGTTTTCGAACGTCTGGAAAGACGCCGACGAACACGAACGCGAGACACGCGAATTCATGGCCGGCGTCGACTGACGGATAACGGAAATTCACGCGCAGTTCGAGAAGCAACGCCAGGAACACGAGGCCTTCGTCGAACACGAACGGCAGTGCGCGGCCGGCAAGCTGTCGATCGGCATGAGGCGCGAGGAGGCGCGCCGCGCCTGGTGCGAGCCCTACACGATCAACACGACCGAGACGGCTTCGGGCACCCGCGAGCAATGGGTCTACCGCTACCGCGGGCAATATCTCTATTTCGACAACGGCCTGCTCGTCGGCATCCAACGCTGAGGGCGCTAAATAAAATGGCCGTGATCGACACCCTGAAGCTGGCCCGTGCGGAGGCTGCGCGACGGGCCATCGACGAAGGTTATCTGCCGAGTACGCCGAACTGATCCGGCGGCCGGCGCCCGAGGCCAATGCGCGCTGGGTCGAGGCCTGGATGCGGCGCGAGTCCGGCACCCTCGGTCACCGCTCGGCCGACCACTTTCGCCACGAGGTCGCGGGCGCGCTCGACGGGGCAACGCCCTTAACCAATGAACATCATACAGCTGGCTGGGGCGGGAGGATTCGAACCTCCGTATCGCGGAATCAAAATCCGCTGCCTTACCCCTTGGCTACGCCCCAAGCGCCTCGGCAGGTTGACCGCAAGGCGCCCTCCCGGCAACAAGACCGCCGGCGAAACCCTCGCCATGTCGGCGTCAAGATCGAAGCCTATCATGCGGGCGAGGATGGGATCCTCGGATACCGTCCGGTCGGTGTCGGGCGACATGAAAAACGGGGTCAATTCCGGATGTCGTTTGACACCCTGCGCCTCGGGCGTTGGGTAATCCAACATCGGCCGCCTTGCGGTACCACTTCAGCGCCTCCGGGTAATCCAGCGGGACGCCTTGGCCCTTGAAGCAAGTTTTCTAGTCCGTAAAGTCTAGCTTAGAGCCTGCCGTTAGCCTGTAACAACCGGGACTCGTATCGGGCCGCGATACAATCCGGAACGCCACTCGATCTTTTCCGTTACCAATCGAAGTCGAGGATAGCGACGTAGCAAAGCGCTCAGCGCTATTTCGATTTGCAAGCGTCCGAGAGGCGCACCCAGACAGAAGTGAACACCTCCCCCAAAGGCCAGGTGTTTCTTATCGATCCGCATGATGTCAAAACGATCTGGATCCGGAAAACGCTCTGGATCGCGGTTGGCCGCATTCAGCAAGCATGAAACGGCAGCTCCCGCTGCCAGTTTTCTATTGCCGACGATCGTTTCTTGACGTGCGAAACGCAGCGTGCTGATCAGGGAGCAATCGTAGCGCAGGGCCTCTTCGACCGCTTCGCCGATCAAGGATGGATCGTTGACGAGTAATTCCCATTGATCGCGGTTCTTGAGAAGCGCTACAACTGCGCTTCCGATGAGGTTACGGGTAGTGCTAAACCCGGCATTAGAAAGAAAAACGACGCATTCGGCGATTTCTTCTGCCGTCAGGCGATCTCCCTGTTCCTCAGCCACAATCAACCCGCTCAACAAGTCATTACCCGGCTTACTGCGTCGAACTTTAATGAACTCCCGCATATAAGCCATGAAATCTTTGGCAGCCGCGTTGCCTTCTTCCAGCGTTACCTTATCAGGCAGAAGCGTACCTTGTAATTTTAGAATCCGCTCTGTCCAGACGCTGAGTTGCATCCGCTCTTCCATCGGGGTGCCGAGCATTTCTGTGATTACCCAGGA
>DATFZA010000372.1:0-8164 GCA_035314765.1 Bryobacteraceae bacterium | reverse complement strand
GGCTGACGGCGACAGCGACGTCTTTGCCTTGGCCCATCCGATACTCGGGATGGCCGGGTTCGGTGAGGAATACGTCGTCTTCGCGCCGCCAGGCCGATACCACTCGCCCCTCGTCGGTTACCAAGCCTCCGCCATCCATTGGGCAGGCCTCCAACGGCCAACTGCCAAGGCCGAGCCGCTGCGCCGGAGCAAAGGAGACGCCGTCGGAAGAATGCGTCAGGTATAAATCGCGATCTCCATCCAAGACATTGCGAAACATGACCCAGATTTCGCCCTTTTCGTCGATCGCCACCGAAGGCGCGCAGCACTGGCAGACGGTTCCATCGGGAGACCGGTAGATCTGGACGTTCTTCGACCAGGTCAAGCCGCCATCTTTGGAAAGCGAGCCGTATAAAGAGGTCTCGCGATCGGACCGCCGCGCACCGAAAGCGCGCACATCGAGCCAAGCCGCGAAGAGACGGCCTTGTTGGTCGGAAGCGATGGCGTGAAAGCCTTCGCGAGCGGATCCGGGGACGTCGTTGACAACACCGGCATAATCCCAGTTCTTGCCGCGATCGGTGGAACGCCAGATGGCCAGATTTCCGCCGTCCACCGCGCTGATGACGATCGCATCGCCCAGCAGATTCACGCGGGGGCCGCGCTGATGGCCCAGGGCAAGAGCGCCCGCATCCGCGACGGTGACCGGCGAGGAAAATTTATGACCGCCGTCGCTGGAGAACGCGAAGTAAATAGCCGATTTGGAGCCAAACGTGACTGCGACCTGGCCCGGGCTCGCGTCCAGGCGCGGTTGACGATATTCAGCAGATCCGTTGCCCGGCTGGAGTTGTGCCACCAGCACGAAAAGCAAAAGAAGCATATCAGAGCCCTTTCTGCAGCACTGGCTAAAGGCCTGTGCCGCTCTCTACCCAGCTTGGTGGCACTGGCTTTACCTGTGCCACAAGGATACCGGCCGTCTAGCCCCGAACGTAAGTGAGGGGATCGGCGCCAAGCTTCGGTTCAGGCGAGCGGAGGAGGGCGCTGAAATCGATCCAGTGCGAACTGAACCAGCCGTCCGGCATGCTTGCCGCCGAGGCCGACGCTGCTAACTTCCGCGGCAAAGGGTCGAACGGTCGTTTGGGTCACCGGCAAAAGCGACGCATCGGCAATAGCCGCTTTTTCGACGCCGCAACCCGGTAGGCCGCACTTGTCGCCTTCCAGGCGCAAGCCTGGGCCGGAATGCATTCTGCGGCAACACTCGTGGCCATTCTTGCAACAGGCTATCTCAATGGATTGCGAAGCAAACAGGGGAGCGTACCCGGCGAGAAGAGTGGCTGCGATTAAGACCGCCCAGGCCCGCCGAAGTTCGAGCATCACTAGCGAGTATATCGGATGAAAGCCGGCGGCGCTATCCTAAAGTTGTGAGAACCTCTAATCCAGCTTTCAGTGGTAATGCATTCAATGTAGGCGTAATGCCCGGCTATGGCAGTCAAACCATGACTGTCAACGGCACAGTCAACAAGACCCTGGTCCTGCTGGTGTGCGTGCTGGCGACCGCCGCCTGGACCTGGACGCAATTCTTCAACACGCGCGATCCAAGCGTCGTGATGCCCTACGTGATCGTGGGCGGCCTCGGCGGTTTGGTGATGGCCCTGGTTACGACCTTTAAGAAGGAATGGGCGCCCGTCACCGCGCCAATTTACGCGTTGCTCGAAGGTCTGCTGCTCGGCGGCATCTCGGCGATCTTTGAGTTGCGGTATCCCGGAATCGCGATGGAAGCAGTGGCCCTGACATTCGGGACGTGCGTCTGCATGTTGGTGGCGTATCGGACGGGCCTGATCAAGGTGTCGCAGAAGTTCATGATGGGCGTGGTGGCCGCCACCGGAGGCATCTTTGTGGTGTACATGGTCAGCATGCTGCTCGGCTTCTTTCACATTCAGGTTCCTGGGATCTACGGCAGCGGTCCGATCGGTATCCTTTTTGGGCTCGCGGTGGTGGTGATCGCGGCGCTCAATCTGGTGCTGGACTTCGCCATGATCGACCAAGGCGCGCGTAATGGGGCGCCGAAGTTCATGGAGTGGTACGGGGCGTTCGGTTTGATGGTGACGCTGGTCTGGTTGTACATCGAGATTTTGAATTTGCTGAACCGGTTAAGGGACCGGCGGTAGGGGGTTATGCTGATCACTTTGGAGTTGCCGGAAGACATCGCGCAAGGACTCGAATCCAAGTGGAAGGACTTGCCTCGTGCTGCCCTAGAAAGCCTGGCACTTGAGGCTTACCGTTCCAGTGCCCTCACGGCCGCCCAGCTACGTAGATCGCTCGGTTTTGAAACGCGCATGCAGGTGGACGCCTTTCTGAAGGAGCACGAGGTCTTCGATTTCACTGTGGAGGACTTCGAGCGAGATCGCGAGACGCTCCGGCAACTCCGGTTGAGAGTTACCTAGGACCGCGCACTCCTTTTGCATGGTTGTCGTCGCAGACACCTCGCCCATCAATTACTTTGTTTTGATCGGGCAGATCGACCTTCTGATGCAGCTACACAAGCGGATTCTGATTCCGCTTGGCGTGTTGGCCGAGTTGGAGCATCCACGTGCGCCGAACCTTGTGCGAGAATGGATCGTTAGTTCTCCCAAGTGGTTGGAAGTTCGCAGTCCCAAGAGCAATCTGATTCTCGCGCAACTCGACCTGGGTGAGAGCGAGGCGATCGGGCTCGCTGCCGAGGTGCATGCCGAACTGGTGCTCATCGACGAACAGGCTGGCAGGCAGGAAGTAGTTCGCAGAGGGTTAAAGGTCGCGGGCACGCTTTCGGGCTCGACGAGGCCGATCAGGCCGGGCTTGTCAATTTCGATGACGCAGTCGATCAACTTCGGAAGACCAGCTTCCGTGTGTCCCAGGCCGTGCTCTTAGAGATCAGCCGACGACGATCTGGCTGAGGCCGATTGAGAGCTGCGACCCAAATTGCAAGCGTGTCGATCTAGGCGGCAGAGCGCATAGCGATCCCATTTTTCACAGAGCCGCGCTATGAAAACCTGGAGATGGATGTAAAATAGCTCCGTGACCCAGCCGGCCGTTTCCATCCAAGAAGGCCGCTCGGCGCTTTCCGGCTTCGTCCTCTCCGGACTCCTGCTGTCCTTCTTGGGCGCGATTCTGCCGTCCTGGGGCTATCACGTCACTACCGATTTCCGCACCGTAGGCGACTACTTTCTTTGCGTCAATCTCGGCTTGCTTCTCTCCGTTCGAGCGGCTCAAATTCTGACGCCACGCCGGGGCATGAAGTTTGTCCTCCTCATCGCCTGCGGACTGGTTTCGGCGGCGTTTCTGTGGCTTGCCGATTCCCCGCCGCCCGCGCCGGATTGGCGGCGCTTTCTGGGTCTGCTGATCCTGGGGATGGGCGCCGGTTTGCTGAACTCGGCCGTATTTCTCGCGATTACGCCGCTATACGAGCACGATCGGGCGGCCACCGTGAATCTGTCCGGAACGCTCTTTGGAACCGGTTGCCTGATCACGGCTTTGCTGGTGGGCGGAACTTACTATGTATACACCGTGCCGGCCATCCTGATCTTGTTCGCCGCTATCGCCGGTTGCTTCGCCCTGATTTACTCCCGCGCCAGATTTTCCGCGGTGCAGGCCCCGGTTCAGCTTTCGCTACACGCCATTTTGCGCGACTTCACCAATCCCGGCGCAGTGCTTTTTGCGCTGTTGCTGTTCTTCCAGTTCGGCAATGAATGGTCGATCGCCGGCTGGTTGCCGTTATTCCTGATTCGGAGGTTGGGGATGAGTCCGGAATCGTCTTTGATGTTGCTGGGGGTCTATTTTGCGGCTCTGTTGGTGGGCCGCATTGCCGCCCAGGCGCTGCTGAAACGGATGAAGCACAGCACCTTGTTGCTGTCGAGCGCAGTTTCCGCCATGCTGGGAAGTATCATACTGGCTTCTACTACCAACCGTTTCGGCGCGGTGATGGGTGTGCTGTTTGTAGGCGCGGGCTTTGCCGCTATCTATCCGCTGGTGGTGGAGAAGATCTCCGGGCGCTTTCCTTACTATCACCCGGGCTTCTACAACGGCATCTTCTCACTCGCCTTCACCGGCGGGCTATTGGCGCCCTGGGCTCTCGGCTACGTGGCGGATTTCTGGGGCATTCAGGCAATTTTCATCTGGCCGCTGTTGGGGACGATTGTCGTGTTCTTGCTTTCGTCGTTGATCCTGCTGGAGGCCAAACTAACTGGCTCCGGAGAGATCCGAAGGGCGCATACGTAGCTGGTCGTAGGCTGTGATTTTCGCAAAGGGTCTATATGAGGTGGGTACTCGTCTCCATTTTTGACCGTTCGAGGCTGCGATAGACGCGGCTATGCGGCGGATGTAGCGGTTGCTGGTCCCGCAACACTCGCCAGCCGTCGCGTACCAGCCCGTGCGCCCATACGATCAGGCCGTTTTCCCGCGCCCACTTCAAGGCGCGTTGTACGGTGCTGACCTCCGGCAGCGATGTTTTTTTGGTATTCCAACACGAACGGCACAGGGTTAGGGTGGGGCAGGGCTGGTCCTAAATACCGGTGCCGAACGGTTGCGGTGGAAGGGCGTGCATGTACAATGCGCCGATTTCGTCACCTGAAGGACAATGAAGCTATGAGCGGAATCCAGTTCGTCACCGATGAGAAGGGCCGCAAGGTGGCCGTTCAAATCGACCTGAAAAAATACGGCGCGGTTCTAGAGGATTTTTGGGACGGGCTGATTTCGGAATCGCGCCGCAAGGAAAAGGGTATACCGCTGGGAAAGGTCAAAGCGGACCTCGTAAAACGCGGCCGGCTGCGTGAATAGCTACGCTGTCGAGGTAAAGCCGCCCGCGCGGAAGGAACTCGAAGCGTTACCGGATAACGTGCTGGCCCGTGTTGTCCGCAAACTCGAAGCTTTGGGCCGCACTCCGCGGCCAGCGGGATGCAAAAAGCTTAAGGGTTACAAAGACCAGTGGCGCGTCCGCGCCGGTGACTGGCGCGTGGTGTACATCATCGACGACGCGGCCAAACTCGTCAGTGTGACGCGCATCGCGCATCGCCGTGAGGTTTACGAATAGCAACCATTGCCTTGCAGCTTGTCCGTGCTGTCGAGGCCCTTCACAAACTTGGTGGCAAGGGACTGGTCGAGTTTATAAACCCGGCTGCGCTCGGTGAGTTCACCATTGCGCCGGTCAGCCCCGAACGTAAGTGAGGGGAAGGCCGAGGTTCCCCTCACTTGCGTTCGGGGCTAAAAGGACGAATGCTGGCGGATGGTTGATAAAAAGCGGCACAAGCTTTAGCCTGTGCTTTGACACCCTTTTTCAAAAACCTGCAACGCATGCGCGCCTGGACGATCTTATGGCTGGCCTTAGTCATGGTGGCGGCGTGGGCTGGCGCTCCCGCAGCCAGCCTTGCCGCGCGGCTCGACCAAGCCTTGCGGCGGTCCCAGTCGCTGAACGCCGCTTTCACCGGCATCGAGGTCATCGAGTTGAACACCGGCAAGGTTATCTATCAGAACAACGCGGACCACTTGTTTGTTCCGGCTTCGAACGTGAAGCTATTTACTTCCGCGCTGGCGCTGCGGCGGCTCGGTCCCAAGTATCGTTTTCAAACCACGGTGATGGCGACGAAAGCTCCGGATGCGTTGGGCCGCGTCGCGGGTGACATCGTCTGGATCGGCAGCGGAGACCCTACGCTGTCCGGGCGGGCCTATCCTTATCGCAACAATCCTTATCGCAATAACACGGACGAATTGTCGCTAGTGTCGGTTGGCTTTCTGGCCGATCAGATCGTCGCCGCCGGAGTTCATGAAGTGACCGGCGACATTGTGGGCGACGATACCCGCTATCCCTATGAACCTCACCCGGGCGGCTGGAGCGCCGGGGACGAGCAAGAAGCCTACGGCGCGCCCGTGAGCGCGCTCATCGTCAACGACAACCGGTTTCTCGTGCAGGTTACTCCGACTGAAGAGGGAGAACTGGCGCAGGCGGCCAGCGTCGGCATGCCGCCGGGTTTATTGATCGATAACCGCGTTCAATGCGTAGCCCAGGGCAAGCTGGATGTGCACATCGAGCGAACTCCCGCTGGAGCGGTCCTTGTGACAGGCACGATCCCACTCAAGATGGCCGGCGTAACCGAGGCGGTGCCGGTAGGAGATCCGGCGCACTCAGCCGCAGCGTTCCTGCGCGATGCTCTGATTCAGCGCGGCGTGAACGTTCATGGTTCGGCCATAGCCCGCCACCGCGGTAATGGCGAGAATCAGCCTGCCTGGGATGGGCCGGTGGTTGCTCGCCGTACTTCGCCACCGCTGAGCGACATTCTTCAAGTGGTGGATAAGGTGAGCCAGAATCTGCACGCCGAGGTGCTGTTGCGCGAAGTAGGCGCGGTGCGCCTGAACCGGGGAACTCGAGAGGCCGGTCTGCTGGAGCTGAGCGCCCTGCTCCAGGAATTCGGCGTGAGCAAGGACGATTTCGTCTTCAGCGACGGTTCGGGTCTTTCGCGCGACGCGCTGGTCACTCCGGCGGCCATCGCCAAGCTGCTGGTGGCCATGTACCACGCGGATCAACCTGATCTGTGGATGGGTCTTTTGCCCATCGGCGGCGTGGATGGCACTTTGGACCATCGCTTCTCCCATCACAGGGAGGCGAGCCGGATCCAGGCCAAGACTGGATCTTTGAGTCACGTTCGGGCACTGTCCGGCTATGCGCAGACCAAGGACGGGACTCCGTTGGCGTTTAGCATTCTCATTAACAATTTCGGCGCGGATACGCGATTGATTTCGAAGTTCCTCGATGATGCCGGGCTGGCTCTTATACAGTAAACTGGTAAGTAACTGCCATGCCGATTTACGAATACCTCTGCGAAGACTGTGGTACCAAGTTCGAAAAGCTGGTGAGAAATGGAGAAGGCATTGCTTGCCCGTCCTGCGGTGAGGCTCATCTCAAGCCGCAGCTCTCCACCTTTGCCGCGCATGCCACCGGGCGCTCGGCGGCCAGTGAGATGCCCTCCTGTCCGAGTGGCATGTGCCAGACACCGGGCCTCTGCGGACGGAACTGACTTGTCCGCCGCCGCGTTAGACTAGTTGGTTTGTGATCCCATGAAAATTCACGAGTATCAGGCCAAGGCCATCTTGGCGAAATACGATGTTCCTGTGCCGAGAGGCGAAGTCGCTTATACCGTTGAAGAGGCGGAAGCGGCGGCCAAAAAAATCGGCGGGAGCGTGGTGGTCAAGGCGCAGATTCACGCCGGGGGCCGAGGCAAAGGCGGCGGAGTGAAGGTTGCCAAAAACAGCGACGAAGCGGCGGTGTTCGCTAAGCAGATTTTAGGCATGAAGCTGGTGACGCACCAGACCGGGCCGGAAGGGCGCATCGTGCAGCGCTTGCTGATCGAAGAGACCTTGCCCATCGAAAGGGAGCTGTACCTGGGCGTCGTGCTCGACCGCGCGCAAGGCAAACCGGTTTTGATGGCGTCCTCGGCCGGCGGTATGGAGATTGAAGAAGTTGCAGCAAGAACTCCGGAACTGATTTTGAAAGAAGCGCTGGAGTCAGGGCAGGGTTTGTCGCCCTACCAGGGGCGCAACCTGGCGTTCGGAATCGGCATACCGGCCGGCAGCGTGAATGCAGCGGTAACGGCGATGACCGCCTTGGTCAAGGCGTGCGACGCTGTCGACGGGTCGCTGGCGGAGATCAACCCGTTCATCCTCACCAAGGACGGCAAGGTCTTCGCGCTCGATGCCAAGATGAACCTGGACGACAACGCGCTCTACCGTCACAAAGATCTGATCGAGCTGCGCGACTTGAACGAAGAAGATCCGCTGGAAGTGGAAGCTTCGCGCTTCAGCCTGAATTACATCAAGCTCGAAGGCAATATCGCGTGCATGGTGAATGGCGCGGGGCTGGCGATGGCCACCATGGACATCATCAAGTACGCCGGAGGCAGTCCGGCAAACTTCCTGGATGTCGGTGGCGGCGCCAATGCGGAACAGATCAAGAACGCTTTCCGCATTCTGCTGTCGGACCATAGCGTCAAAACGGTGCTGATCAACATTTTCGGCGGCATCTTGCGTTGCGATGTCCTGGCCACCGGCGTGGTTGCGGCGGCGCGCGAGCTGAACGTGCAGATTCCCATCGTCGTTCGCATGGAGGGCACCAACGTCGAGAAGGGGCAAGAGATCTTGAGGACTTCCGGGTTCAATTTCACCG
>DATFZA010000371.1:0-8384 GCA_035314765.1 Bryobacteraceae bacterium | reverse complement strand
GATCCCCTCCCTTACGGTCGGGGCTGGCGGCGGGGAAGGCGGCGGAACGGTCGGCGGGGAAGATGGCGGAACGGTCGGCGGGGAAGATGGTGGAACGGTCGACGGAGAAGGCGGCGGAACGGGCGGTGGGGAAGGCGGCGGGAAGGGGAGCGGGGGAGATGGCAGTCGGCGGAGCGGGGGAGATGGCGGTCGGCGGGGCGGTGGAGATGGCAGTCGGCGGGGCGGGGGAGACCGGGGGCGGCGATGTCCCGGACTCTGCGACGGCGTCCTTAGGAAATGACGCGCTTCGCCGCGCGCTGCTGCTGGCCATCGTGCTTCTCTTAGCGGCGCTCAGCCTGGAACGGACGCTGACTTGGCGAACGGAAGAAACGCTGTGGGCGGACGCAGTGGCCAAGGCGCCGCGCAAAGTGCGGCCACGCATCCAGCTTGCCCGCGCGCTCGATCCCGTCCGCGCGCTCCAACTACTTCGGGAGACCGAAAATATTGCGCCCAACGATCCCAGCGTGCCATCGGAGGAAGGGAGAGTGCTGATGGGGATGGGTCAATCCGGGCAGGCGCTGGTAGCATTTGGCCGCGCATTGGCGTTGGAACCTAATAGCGCGGCCGCGCTGAATAATCGCGCGGCCGCCTTGCTGCAAATGGGCCAGAGCGCCGCTGCCCAGCAGGACCTGGAGCGGGCGCTCAGCAAAGATCCGTGCCTGTTTGACGCGCGCTGGAACTTGCGGCGATTGGGCGTATCGGCGCCCCCTCCGCCCGATTGCCATTGGACCAGAGAACAGTTGACGGCCTTCGAAGGACGCTGAGGTTGAAAGTATATAACTTGGATTGCGAGATGCTGGCGCGGCTGCCAATCGCCGAAGTGTTCTCCCTCTTTGAGAATCCCAATAACCTGCTCCGTATCACCCCGCCGTGGCTTAATCTCAAAGTGATCAATCCGGAACCGGTGGTCATGCGCAAAGGAGCGGAAATCACTTACCGGATTCGCTGGGCCGGGATTCCGCTGCATTGGAAAACTTTGATCACGGAGTATGAACCGCCGCTGCTTTTCGTGGATGAGCAGGTCGAAGGGCCGTACCGGCTGTGGAGGCACCGCCATACCTTCACTCCAACTCCAGAAGGCGTATTAGTGGCCGATCACGTCGACTACGCGCTACCTTTGGGCTGGCTGGGACGAGGGGCGCAAGCATTGGTTGTCGGACGCCAGTTGAAGGCTATTTTTCAACACCGGCGGGCCGCTCTGGCGCAGATCCTGGGCGAGACTCAGTAGCGGGAGGCGCTGACCTTACTGTCCGCTGATCTGAACTTCCGTCTTGAGGTACTGCCAATCGGGGATGGGCTTCGATTGTAACTGGCCCTCAATGTCCGTCCGAATTTCCTTGGATTCGTTTGGCCCCAACGACGGAACGACCGCCGACACCTGGAACAACACTCCCTTGTTGGCCGGAGCAGTGGAAGTGACTTTGATGTGCAGGGCCACGCCCGTGAGTTGCACGCCGGAATGATTTATCACCAGATACTGCAGTTGAGAACGGTGAAGCAAATCCACGCCAATGCGCAGTCCGCTGACCTCCACGTCTCTTGCGAACGGCGTGGTAGCGGTGGTGGTGTTGGACGCCGGTGTTGGAGAGTTACCGGCCGTGGGTGACGGCTTGATGTCCGATACGGTGGACGCTTCCACCGGCGCCTTGGCCTCAGTTGGCGCGTTGCCGGTCCGGAAGAAATTCACTACTACCAGAATCGTGGCCGCTACGGCCACCGCGCTCAGCACCCAGGATGGAAAAACTCGTTTCGGTTCCACGACCGCTTCGGGTTTCTCGGTCTGCACCCGGCTCTGCGCCTTAACCGGCAGCGGTTTTGCCAAGGGAAAATCGAGGATTGCGGCCGGCTTGCTGGCCTCCTGTGGCGGGTAAGACTCGAATTGAGCCAGTCCCATGTTCCGGTGTCCGGCGATGCGCACCGGGACAAAGAGAACCTCTCGCGGCGCCGCAAGCAGAGACGACGCCGGTTGCTTTTGGAATGTCTCCGCGATGGCGCCAATGGCTCTCTCGTGAGCCTGTTGCACCGCGGCCTCGGCCTGCGCCTCCAGCATTTCGCGCGCGTAGACACGCATGGCGAGCGCGGCGTCCTCCGCCACGGCTGCCGCAGTGGCTTCCCGTTGGCGCGCCACTTCGCGCTCCCATGCCGACTCACGTGGCTGGGCCTGCTGCGTTCGTGGCTGGGCCTGCTGCGTTCGTGGCTGGGTCTGCTGCGTTCGTGGTTGAGTATGCTGTGTTGGCGGTCTAACCGGCTCGTTAATGAATTCGGGTGTGGCGCTGGAGAGAGCGCCTTCTAGTTCGCGCAGGCGGCGTTCCCGCTGCCGGCGCGCTTCCTCCTCGATCCGGGCGCGCCACATTTCCTCTGCATGCACCCGCTGGGCGGCTTCCCAAATGTCGATGACGGGGGTCAACTGAGCGGCCGCCGACTCCGTCAGCCGCGCATCCCAATGCTCTTCGGCCTCGGCCCGCAGCATGGCCTCGGCAATCTTTTGCTGAGCCTTCAGCATACCGTTCATGACGGCTGGCCAGGACTCCGGTTCCGGCTCGCACTTGCCCGACGACGGCCTTTGCGTTTTTAGGAAATTCTGCGCATATTGCTTTTGGACCCGCAAAATCCGATCGCCCAGGTGCTGACGGACTTGTTTCAAATCCTGCTCTAAACAAGGCCGCGGCTCTGGTTCGGCGGCGGGCGGTTCCACTACTTCCGGCGCCACTACTTCCGGCGCCATTACTTCCGGCTCCATTACCGCCGTGAGGGTACCGGCCGTGTTATGAGAGCCGGTGTGCGAGGAGGCTGGTTGGACACCCGAGACGGAGGCTGATAACGCGGCTGACAATGCTACCACGGATGCACCGTGAAGGACTTCGCGAGCCGGCTCGACGTCGCTTTCTCGCGACACTTCTCGTGCCGCTTCTCGTGCCGCTTCTCGTGCCGCTTCTCCTGACAATGGGCTATCCACCTGAGCTGAAGATTCGATTGCGGACAGGACTGTTTCCGGCCGGCTTGACCTCAACAGATCTTCGGCGCAGGCCGGGCACTCTCGCGTCGCTGGCAGGCATTCGCGCCCACAGTCAGGGCAAATCCAGTTCAGCATATCCATATTGTCGGCAGAACTTTCGTTTTCTTATGTAGGGACAATGCCTTAGCCCTTAGTAAGACGAAAGCCCAGAGTTTGCAAGAGTCTTAGGCAGTTGGAGTCATTGCCGCAGTCAGTGCCCGTATACTGATGAGTAGCGTGGAGTTCCATCATCGAACCCGCCACGGGCCACCAACGCGCCTGGCTGTGCTTCCAGGTAGCTTTAATCCTCCGACCATAGCCCACATCGAACTTGCCCGAGCCGCCAAATCGCTGGTTGACGAAGTGGTGTTCGTTCTGCCGCAATCCTTTCCACACAAGGAGTATTTCGGCGCCACTCTGGCCGAACGGGTGGAGCTACTGAAAGCAGCCGACCACCAGTCATCTATCGCCACTACGGAGGGCGGACTGTATATCGAAATCGCGCGGGACTTCCGCGCGCATTTTGGTCCCGCGACTCACATATTCCTACTGTGCGGAAGGGATGCGGCGGAACGCATCCTCACCTGGGACTATGGCCGCGAAGGGGTAGTGGACGAGATCCTGGCCGAGTTCGAAATTCTGGTGGCGCCGCGAGGCGGAGAGTTTTCCTATCCAGGGCGGTGGGCGCATCGCATCCGGCAGCTAGAAGTTCCTTCGCATTTGAATGAGATTTCACTGAGCGAGATTTCGTCCAGCGAACTGCGCGAGCGAATCGCCCGTGGGGAACCGTGGGAGCATCTGGCGCCAAGAGAGATTGCGGAGCGGGTGCGGAAAATCTATTCGTGAACGGTGGCGTCAAGAAACGCCCGCAGCCGGTGGCTGCGGCTGGGATGACGCAGCTTGCGCAACGCCTTGGCTTCAATCTGGCGAATGCGTTCCCGGGTCACGGCAAAATGCTGGCCGACTTCTTCGAGCGTATGCTCGCTGCCGTCCTGCAAACCAAACCGCATCTTGATGATTTTTTCTTCGCGCGGGCTCAGCGTCTTGAGCACCTCAGCGGTTTGTTCACGCAGGTTGAGATTAATGACGGCTTCGGACGGCGATACCACTCGGCGGTCAATGATGAAATCGCCCAGGTGCGATTCTTCTTCTTCACCCACGGGCGTTTCGAGCGAAATCGGCTCTTGCGCGATGCGCAGCACCTTGCGGACTTTGCCCACCGGCAATTCCATCCGCACCGAAAGTTCTTCGGTAGTGGGCTCGCGGCCGAGTTCCTGCTGCAGCAGGCGCTGGGTGCGCACCAGCTTGTTGATGGTCTCAATCATGTGCACCGGAATGCGAATGGTGCGCGCCTGATCGGCGATGGCCCGGGTGATGGCTTGCCGCACCCACCAGGTAGCGTAGGTTGAGAACTTGTAGCCGCGGCGGTAGTCGAACTTGTCAACGGCCTTCATCAAGCCGATATTGCCTTCTTGAATGAGATCGAGGAAATGCAGGCCGCGATTGGTGTAGCGCTTGGCGATGGAGACCACCAGCCGGAGGTTGGCCTCAATCAACTGCTTCTTGGCGACGTCGGCGTCCTGTTCGCCGCGCTCGACAATGTGGAGTGTGCGGCGCAGTTCGGTGGAACTGGCGCCGCAATCCTCTTCAATCTGCTGGATGCGCTGGGTGAACTGCCGCAGCTCTTTCTTCAGATCGCGGCTGGGATGCCCGTTGAGAGGCTCTTCGGACTTGCGCTGAATTTTGGCGATCTCGCGCTCGAGTGGGCGCAATTCATCCACCGCGGCGCGCAAACGGCCGGCCAGAGTGCGGCGGACGACGGTATTAAAAGGTATCTCGCGAATGATGCGCGAAATCTGCACCATCGCTCGCGCCAGACCGAAGCGCAGAGAGCGGTGCTGCTTGGGTTTGAGCGAGCGCGAAATGGATTGCAGTTTCTGGCGGAACTGCTGGGTCTTCTTATAATGCTTCTCGATTTCCGCGACCTTGCGCAGCAAGTCTTCGTGACTGGCGGAGAAGTCTTCGTCGGTGATGACGAACTCCGGCAGCACCAGCAGATCCTTAACGGACATGCGGCCGCGCTCGACGGCTTCGCCTACTTGGAGAATCTCGCGAATGACGATGGCCGAGCGGGATAGCGCTTTCCGCACCGCCCATTGGCCGCGCTCATTGCGTTTGGCGAGTTCAATCTCGCCTTCCCGCGTGAGCAGCGGAACGGTACCCATCTCGCGCAGGTACATGCGAACCGGGTCGTTGGTTTTGTCTCCGAAATCGGCCGCGAGGTCGAGATCGTTAAGATCGTCGGCCTCGTCCAGCTTCTTGTCGAATTCACCGCTCTTGGGTTCGTCGAGAATCTCGACGCCGACCGGGTCGAGGTCGGTGAGCAGGTCTTCGAATTCGCGTCCGGTAGGGAAGTCCTCGGCCAGCAAATCGCCCATGTCATCGTAGCGGCCGAACCCTTTTTCTTTGCCGACTTCCATGAGTTGCGTCACTCGACCGAACTGTTCTTCATTGGCCACTCTTACTGTTGTTCCACGACGTTTCGAGACCGGTCTGATTCAGTGTACAACATCAATACTTTCTCCGGGTTAATCCCTCTCCGGTTTAGTGGGTTCCCGGAGAGAAAGACCGTACCCGAGTGCGGACGCATTCCCGAGACGACGCCTAGCCCGAGACGACCGCTCCCTGACGGTCGCGGCTCAGTCGCTACACCGTCCCCGAGACGGCGCTTCTCCGGATTAGTGCTCTCGACATTTAGTGCTCTCGACATTAGTGCTCACAACATTAGTGCTCACAACATTAGTGCTCACAACAAGGCTACCGTTTCGGCTTGGTTCTCTCATCCAGCAATTGCATCAAGCTAATCGCGCGATCCCAATCCCCGCTGCGTTCGGCCGCCTGAATCTGCGTCCGCAAATCGGCAATCTCTTCCTTGGGATCGAGTTCCCTAAGAGCCTCCAGGCATGCAGTTGCCTGCTCTAATGCTATCGTCTCTTCCATCAACTCATCGGCAAAAACCACTTGCGACAGTAGATGGCGGTCCGTTTCCTTGAGCCGGCCCTCCAACTCCCCATAACGAAAAGCCTTACTATTATCCCAGAGCGCGAACAGAGCCTCAAATATGCCCCTGGTCGTGAAGCGTCCCACCGCGGCGATTTCGCGCAATTGGGGGATCACTCGCTCCCGTACCCGATCGCTGGTGAGCAGGGCGTTCAGGAGCAGCCGCTCGTTGGCCGGCACAGCCAGCGTTGGCGTGGATGCTGCGCGCGCCTTCTTCTGGGCGCCGCCGCGAAACTGCTCCCGAACCAGCCTTGGTTCTACTCCCAGGTAGGAGGCGACATCGTTGGCCACGGCAAAACGCTCCAGCCGGTCGGGAATTCGGGCAATCGCGGGCGATACGAACTTGAAACTTTCCAGCCGCCCTTCCACTGTCCGCATGTCGAACTTGGTGCGCGCCCGGTCGGCCAACCAGTGGAAATAGGCGCCCGCTTTTTCGAGTTTCTGGCGGTATTGTTCGGCGCCAAACTGCTTCACATACTCGTCGGGATCGAGACCGCCATCGAGCGCCAGCACCTTGACCTGCATGGCCTCATCCAGCAACATCTGAATTTTGTCCTCCGCGGCTTTGGCGCCCGCGGCATCCGGATCGAAATTCACCACGATGCGGCTGGAATGGCGCTTCATCGCCCGTACCTGTGTGTCGGTCAGCGCCGTGCCACAGCAGGCTACGACGTTGTGCACGCCCGCAGAGTACACGCCGATCACGTCCATGTAGCCTTCGACCAACACCGTGTAGTCCTGCTTTCGCACCGCTTCTTTGGCGCGATGAAGATTATATAGGACATGTTTCTTGCGGTAAAGCGGGGTCTCGGCGGAGTTGAGATACTTGGGTTCGTCACCGGAGCGCAGCGCGCGTCCGCCGAAGCCGATCACCTTGCCTGACTCGTTGTGGATGGGAAACATTAGCCGGCCGCGAAAGCGGTCGAAGTGGCCGCCGCCCTCCTGGCGCTTCAACACCAGTCCGGATTGGTCCAGTTGTTCCGAAGAAAAACTGGGCCCGAATTTCTGCGCCAGTTGACGGCCGCCGGGGTCGGAGAGGCCGAGAACGAATTCCTCCATTTGCGTGGAGGTGACGCCGCGGCTCTCCAGATAGTTTCGAGCCTCTTGACCGGCCGGCGAGCGCAGGTTCGCGTGGAACGTCTCGGCGGCGATCGAGTGCATCTCCAACAGCGCGGCCCGCAGCTTGGCGTCCGGGTCGGAGATGTCGCGCTGGGGAACGGGAATGCCGTTGCGCTCGGCTAGCAGCTTCAGCGCTTCATAGAAGCTGATGTTGTCGATCTCCATGACGAATTTGAAGACGTCGCCTCCCACGTGGCAGCCGTGGCAATAATAGAATTGCTTGGCGCCATCGACATTGAAAGAAGGCGTCTTCTCGACGTGAAAGGGACAGAGGCCGAGATAGCGAGCCGACCCCCGCTGCTGCTTCAGCTTGACGTATTCCTCGATCGTCCTGACGATGTCCACGGACGACTTCACTTGCTCGGCAAAATCCATGGGGGCGTTGGATCCATTATCGCCGGGATGACGCACGGGGACGCCGGCGGATGCCCGTAGTTTGAGCGCCATTTAACATATAGATTGGCGAAGGTTCGAGAAGTGATTCGGCGGATCGAATCGGATGGCTGGCGACATGTCCGGACTACCTGCAGTCATCGCCACTACAGACATCCGTCGAAGCCCAACGTAGTCACGATTCATGACATCCGGGTGACGACCTTCCCATGGGAACCTTGAAGTCAATCCTCAAGGCCGCTGGTTTGGAGGCGAAGTAATGAACCGAAAATACGCTGTGATTTTCGAGCGAGCAGAAACGAATTGGGCGGCATACGTCCCGGATCTGCCAGGCTGCGTCAGCACCGGCCGGACCTTGGAAGAAACCGAACTGAATGTCCGCGAGGCGATCTCGGGACATATCCAGACGCTGCGTGAGTTTGGTGAACCCGTTCCGAAGCCCACCAGTGTTGCCAAGGAGATTGAGGTAACACCGGCCGGATAAGCCAGGGAAGCACGCCTGCCGTGGAAGTATGCGCGGCCGTATGCGCCGCAGCGCAAGTGGAATCCATGAGCAGAACGGATGCCTGCGGAGGAGGTACGCCTGCAGTCCCCCCACTCAACTGCGCTAAGATGACGCTTCATCATGCTCTCCTTCGTGGTGCAAGGATGGCGATCCTGGAAGAGCGCCAAATCGGTAGCGCTGCTCGCGGCGGCGGCGCTCGCCATTGGAATCGGATCGGCGACGGCGATTTACACCGTGGTTGACGCGGTCTTGCTCCGGCCGCTGCCCTGGTTA
>DATFZA010000370.1:0-2355 GCA_035314765.1 Bryobacteraceae bacterium | reverse complement strand
TATGGCGGAGGCAACGTCGGATTGATGGGCGCTCTGGCGGATGCATGTCTGGCCGCGGGCGGCGCGGTCACGGGGGTGATACCTCAGGCTCTGGGCGACAAGGAACTGGCCCACTGGGGATTGACGGAACTTCACATCGTGAAGTCCATGCACGAACGGAAAGCCATGATGGCGGAACTGGCCGGCGCCTTTATCGCGCTGCCTGGCGGCTTCGGCACGTTTGAAGAATTCCTGGAAGTGCTTACTTGGACGCAACTCGGGCTGCAGCGCAAAGCTTGCGGGCTGGTGAATGTACTGGGTTACTACGATAGTCTGCTCGCCTTGGCCGACCGGGCGATGGAAGACGATTTTCTCCAGCCGGCCCATCGGGAGATGGTGGTGGCCGCGGATAGTCCAGCCGCGGTTCTCGATAAGGTGCTGCACTTCCTTCCGCCGGCCATGCCCAAATGGGGAGACCTCGGGAAGGCCACGATTCATGACGCTACCTGAAGCGACTCTGGCCAAGCTTCACACTCAACTCGATTGTTTATCCGTGATTCTTGCCGGCGCCGACAAGGAAACGTTGGCCCGCAAGAGCCCGCCGGAAAAGTGGTCCGCAGTCCAGAATCTGGCGCATCTGGCGCGCTATCACGAGGTGTTTCTCGACCGGCTGGAGCGGATCCGGACGGAACCGCGGCCGCTGCTTCCTCGCTACTCGGCCGAAGAAGACCCCGCCTGGCCGGAGTGGTCGGATCTGCCGCTCGAAGAGGTGCAAGCCCAGCTCGGCTCGCTCCGCGGCCGGCTGATTGCGGCGATCGATCAATTGCCCGGCTCGGATTTGTCGAGGACGGCGATTCACTCGCGCCTCGGCGAGATGACCGTGGTCGAGTGGCTGGAGTTCTTCCTGCTTCATGAAGCGCATCATCTGTACCGGGTGTTTCAATTGGCGCGGCTAAGACACACCAAGGTGTGATGGCACTCGATGCCCGGGTATGCTGCAATTGCATTCGCCAAGGGGCCACGCCGCCGCATCCCTTTCCGGAGCTTCTAGCCTTTGATGAAACTGCTGAGCCCATCCTGAAGAGCAACGGTGAAATAAGCCTCGATCAATGGCTCAAGCATGATGCTTGGTACCGCAACTCATGTCCTCATGCTGGGCGTCTGATAGAGAAGCGACTTGGGAACATCGCGCTGGTTGGCCATGTCCGAGACGTCCTCGAATCCATAGGAGCCACAGCCTTCCCGGTGCTCGGGAGACGCGTGGTTTATGACGATACGCATGGCGGCGACTGGATCGTTGCCTCGGACTCAGTTCGCCTGCTGGGAGAGGCGCAACGATTGCGCCAGCTGTCGAATGACAGCATCTCTCGACAGTTTGCTTCCGACCTGATCGAACTTGCGGTCGCGAGCGCTGCGACCGGAAATCCCATCGTCTTCGGTTAGCGTGTCAAGGCAACCGGGTGCTTGGGCTGATAGAGGCCCAGTTCGCCGCCTCCAGGCAAGCGGATTCTGGTTAGGGAGCCCCAGCGCTCCTCTTTCACATCCGAACACTCCACGCCCCTCTTAGCCAGGGCGCGCATCTCGGCGTGCAAGTCATCGCACATCAAATACAACTCATGTGCCCCGTTTTCGGTCGAGGGATGAAAGGCCGCCTCGGCCGGCGGCAGCGCGAAAATCAACCAACCATGGCCGGCATCGACTGATGGGAACCCCAGGACGTCGCGAAAGAAGGCGCGATCGGCCTCCGCCGTTTTACTGTAGAGAATGAAATGTGCGCCGAAGATCATTCCACCATCTTGACGCATCGCGTGCCAATGTGGGGAGGACTAGAAAGAGCCGAGGCGCTGTGGCAGACAATATGAACGACGGTTTCACCAAGTACGACGCGGTGGTGAAGGATCTATTCCAGAAGGATCATCCAAGCCTGCTCGACCAATTGACTGGCGGCATGAGGATCAAGGCGTTCCTGAACGTCGATTTGGCCAAGGTCCTGGAACGGCGCGCGGACTTGGTGCTGCTGCTCGCCGACGAAACGATCCTCCACATTGAGTTCCAGAGCACCAACGACAAAGACATTGCCTACCGCGCGGGAATCTATTGCGTCTTACTCGGTCACAGGTACCGTCGCCGCGTTCAGCAGGTGGTTCTGTATATCGGACTGGCGAAGATGCGGATGCCGGCCGGCATAGACCTCGGCGACACAAGAATCGCGTACAGGCTCATCGATATTCGGACGCTGGAGTCCGAAACGCTCATCGCGAGCGGGCGGCCGGGCGATCTGGTGCTCGCGATGCTGGCGAACGGCGGACCGGATCGCGTGGTAGAAATCATCCGGCGCGCGAACAGGCTGAACGTTCTGGAACGGGAGCGAGTACT
>DATFZA010000369.1:0-11505 GCA_035314765.1 Bryobacteraceae bacterium | reverse complement strand
CGCCTCTTAGACCGCGGGTGAGGAAGTGGAATTCCGTGGGGTGAAGATTGCCGGAGGAGGGATTCACGCGCAAGGCGTAGCGGTATCCGGTGGATGCCACGCGCTTGGACGCGCTAATGGCGGCGGAATAGAACAGCAGTTGCGAAAGGAAAGACGGGCCATCAGCGGTGGTGGTCGCCCCGGAGACACCGCGAAGCACGTCGAGCGTTGGCGTTTGAGGGGCGGGCGGGTCTGGTGGCAGGTCGAGTACGGGCACGCCCTCGTAGTGACGGAAGGGATCGGGCATGTTCGCCCAATCGAGGACGCGCGAGCGCGCTCGGCGCAACGATTCAACGCTGTGCTTGGTGGATTCGTGATATTCCCGCCAGGTCACTACTGCTGGTCAATGTTAGCGCCCCGCACAGGCAATGTTTGTAAAACTGCAAAGGCTAAAGCCTGTGCCACCTATCAATCGTAGCTGCCTTCCACAAACCAGCGGCCATCCGGTTCTTTATAGATGCGGTAGAGCGCGCCGTTGCTGAGCGCAATGTCCCACTCGTCGCGATTCCAATTTTCCTCGAGCCACCAGTTGCCGGAACTGCGCCAGGGGCCGGCCGCCACGGCGATCGTTCCCGCAATGCCGGTCGATTGCAGACGCCGCGGACGCTCGGCTTGCACTTCCACTTGAGCGCACAGCGGCGGGCGGAAAAAACGGAACGCCTGGCACGGCGTCTGCGCCGGGCTGTTGCCGGTATAAGGAAACTCGCGGATTAATCGGAATGGATGGGGATGATGGGTATCAAGTAACTCCGGAATGCCGGCATTTTCCTCCCCGGCATTTCCCTCCCCAAGCAGGGCGCGAATGCGCGCCAGAGTCAGCTCCAGCCGGTCTGGGGCCGGGGTGAGGGGCTGGAAAATTCCATGCTGGATGGTGCGCGGCGGAACCGCCGTCAAGTATAGCCGCAAAGCCACGGCCGGCGCATTGGGCGGATGCGCTTCCAGCTCCAACTGCAGCAGCTTGAGCAGCGGTTTGCTGTCGTGCAACGCCACCGGCAAACGGATGGCGCGGGCGTGCTCGGTGCGATTTTCCAACTCGAGCGCGAGGCGCACTTCATTAGTAGCCAGACCATTTGATTCCAGGCGCGCGCATTGATCGTTCAAGACGCGCGCGATTAGAAACAGGAGCGGCTCGAGCAAACTCATTGGGTATTCCAACTCGATGCGGTCGGCGTATTCGGTCTCGGGACGATAGATACGCAGCGGGCGATCGATGGCGCCGCGCGCCAGACGTTGAAGATGCACGCCCGCGGGGCCAAAGCGCTCGGCAATGCCCACTTCGGGCAACTCCGCCAGTTGCTCGAGAGTGCGGATGCCCCAACTCTCCAGCACGTCGAGCATGTCTTCGCTTAACTGCAACCGGTCCACAGGCATGCGCGCCAGATTGGGGCGGATAGAAACTCCCGGGCAGTTGCGAGCCGCGAGAATCGCGGTATCCACGGTATCGGCCAGAGCAATGTTGACGTTGCCGCCGGCACGTGCGGAGATGGCTTGCGCGATCTGTTGCGGAGAGCCATGCATGCGCCGCAACGCATCGATGGCAAAAACCACGGTGTCGTTGGAAGTTAGCTCAAATTCCGGCGCGAATGCGGCGGCAATGGCCGGCAGATCCGCGGAACCATGAATACACGCGAACATCTTACGCCCAGGCTTTCGCTCGAATGCTGTGCGGCATGGCTCGCACAGGTTTGCGCGGTATGGCAACCAGTTCCGATTCGCGCAGGACCTGAAATCCCGGCGCACCCGCCCACACCGCTTGTTTGCGTTGCATTTCCAGCAGCAGAGAGGCGCTCGATTTGGCGAGCGGCTGCTTTTCGATAAGCGCGAGAATGGTTGGCGTTTTTTCCACCGCGCGCCGGAATCGCCACCAATACGATAGCGGAATGCCGTTGGCCACGCGCGGAGCGATCTGGCACAGATCTAACACCACCACGCCGAACCCACCGGCATGAATCAGCAGGTCGGCCGCCTTCAGCGCGTGCTCAGTATTCTTACCGCAACGGATCCAGACCAGTTGCGATAAAACCACTCCGCAGGCGGCCGCACTCACCGGGTCAAACGAATCGTAGGTATCGACAAAGGCGCAGATTTCCCCCTTGGCCGTGGAGGCAGCCAGCAGCGAGTGAGCCACCGTGGTCCGTCCGGAGCTATCCGGACCTACAATTTCAGCGATAGCGCCGCGCGGAAATTCGAGCGGCCCGCTCTGCAATGTCTCACGCAGTGGAGACACTCCCAGCGGTATGGGAACAGCGGCGTTAGGGTTCATGCTATTTCGCCTTTTATTCGCCAGCTCTATTTTGGCGCAATGTTCCCCCGAAGTCAATCACAAATGCGCTACACTGGTACTTCCCAAACAGTTCTGTCGAAGCCTCTGCGTTCGACCGATCCATACAAAACACATGCTTCGATTGCCTCGCGCCCTATCTTTGTGTCTCTACTTGAACATGGCCTTGAACATGGCTCTGACTGTGTCCGCATTCGCTGCTAATCTGCCATTTGTTTCCTCCGCCGAACCTCTGATTGAGGCGGGACACTACAAACGCGCCCGGGGGGTGCTGGACGCTCAGTTGCATGAGAACCCGAACGACGCCTACGCACTCTATCTGGATTCCAAAGACAAGGAGAGCTTTGGCGATCTGCGCGGAGCAACCGTGGCCGCCGAAAAGGCAGTGGCGCTGGACCCACGCAGCGCCGATTTCCACGCGCAATTAGCCGAATGTTACGCCTATACGGCAGAAAAGTCATCCTGGCTGCGGGGAATTTCGCTGGTTCATCAGATGAAAGAACAGATCTCGGCGGCCTTGTCATTGCAGCCGCATCATACCGACACGCTGCTGGTGGCGATGATGTTTTACTTTCACGCTCCGCGCATAGCGGGAGGCGACCGGCAAAGAGCTCACGAAATTGCCCGGGAGATTGTGAGTTTCGACCCCCGCTGGGGCTATCTGGCTGAAGCGCGCCTGGCGCAGGAAGAAGCCAGCGACGCTCAGATCGAAAGCATCCTTAAACAAGCCGTGCGCGCCGACCCCACGCACTATCGCGCCCTTTATGAACTGGGACGCTATTACTGTTGCGTAGCCCGGACGCCCAATTTCCAGGAAGCCGAGCGCGCCGGACGCCAGTTACTGAAAATGGATGCTTCGCGGGCTGGCGGTTATGTGATTTTGGCGAGTGCGTACGCCACGGCGCATCGCTGGTCCGAACTGGATGCCGTTGTCAATGTTGTATCAGGCTTCGCGGTTTCCAGGAAAATAGCCGGCGACGATCTGGCGCCGTATTATGAGGCAGCGAAAGTGCTGGTAGCCGAACATCAGGATCTGCCGCGCGCGCAAAGGTACCTGGCTACTTATTTGACGCAGGAGCCGGAAGGACGTCAGGCTACGTGGGCCGAGGCTAGAGGGTTGCTGAAGCGTGTGCAGTAAAGACTCGACGCTTTGCCGTTGATCGCGAAGTGACTCGCCGCGCGGCGAGAAGGCGCCGATCATTTGTCACCAGCTAACGTGGTCACCAGCTAACTTCGCGGTCTCTTCCCACAAGCGACGAGCGGCGGCATCGTCCTGCGCCTCCCGGGTCGGCGCGAGGGGCCGGCACTGGTAGAAATATTGTCCGGTGACGTTGTCCACGGCTTCAGAGGAAGCAAGATAGACGATTGTTTCCGCGCCCTTCTCCGGAGAAATGGCGAACAACTTGGCGAAGCCGATGGCGGAAGAAAGCAAGCCGCCGCTCTGGTCTCCAAAGCGCGTGGCGACGAAGCCGGGATGCAGGCAGTTGGCGGTCACCTTGGTTCCGTTCAACTGGCGAGCCAGTTCACGGGTGAAGAGAATATTGCAGAGCTTGGAGCGGCCGTAGACTTTGAATCCACTGTAGCCGTTGGCCGATTGCAGGTCGTTGAAGTCAAGCCGGGCGCCTTTGTGGGCGTCGGAAGAAGTGCTCACGATGCGCGCCGGGGCAGAGGCGATCAGGCGTTCGCGCAGGCCTTCGGTGAGAACGTAATAAGCCAGGTGGTTGACGGCGAAAGTCTTTTCGAGACCGTCGGGGGTGAGCTGGCGGTTGGTGAACATGGCGCCGGCATTGTTGATGAGAACATCAATGCGCGGCTCGGCGGCGGCGATTTCGGCGGCGGCGCTCTTCATGCCTGACAGAACGGAGAGGTCGGCATAGTGGACGGAATGCGAGCCTGGGCCGGGCAACCTTTTTAGGGTAGTTTCACCGCGTTGTTTGTCGCGAGCGACCAGTACGATCCGCGCGCCCATCGCCGCCAGCTTTTCGGCCGCAACTTGCCCGATGCCGGAAGTTCCTCCGGTGATCACCACCACTTTGCCGTGCATGGCGACAAGTGTAGCGCAGCCGTTCTCAGCGAACGCTGAAATCGTACTGCATGGACTGCGGCCCCAGGCTGAGCATATACTCGCCAGGGGCAAGGTCGGCTTCCGGACGGACCTGGAGATCACCGTCGGGCCCGCGCGAGAGAGAGACCAGCACGCCATCGCGAAATTGCGTGGGCAGATCGTGACCCAGGTGCAACGCCGCAGCCCGGGAGGACCCTTTCTGTTCCAGCTTTACGATTTGCACAATTTGAAGCGCGCGATCCGGCGAGTAGCCCTCGTTGATGCGAAATGTGGGTCTGCGCTCGGCGATCTGCACGGGAGACGTGGCGGCGTCCCAGCGATACTGCAGCACAAACCGGTCATCGGCGGCGAGAAACTCTGCAAAACTCTCAGTGCTCTGAGCGGGAATCGGCAATGCATGAAGCCGTACGGGACCCGAAGCCGTGATGCAGTATACACCAGGCCCAAGCAGTTGAGCCCAATTGTTAACGGAAAAAACTAGTGCGGTCAGGACCAGGAGAAAACGTATCATGTGCGGAGTGACCATCCTTTCGTTACTTTAGATTCTCGCGCAAAGAGAAGGTTACGAACAGCGGCTTACAATCAAAGCATTGCGCCCCTACCTGATTCAAGAGATCTTGCAGCTTACGACGGAACATTTGGAACTGGTCTTGTTCGCTATTCTGATTGCCGCCGGGATCGGACTACCGGCGGGTGTTTTGCTGGCGCGCAGCCCCAAACTGCGCCCATTGCTGCTGGGTTTCGCCAACGTGATGCAAACGGTTCCCAGCCTGGCGCTATTCGGGTTTCTGATTCCGGTTCCTTTTATAGGCGGTATTGGCAAGAGAACCGCGATCGTAGCTTTGGTACTATACGCCCTACTCCCGATTCTGCGCAACACCTTGGTTGGTATTCTGGGAATCGATCCGGCAATTCGTGAATCGGCCGTGGCTATGGGTATGACCGCGCGCCAATTGCTTTGGCGGGTGGAAATTCCGCTGGCTCTGGCGACAATTGTGGCCGGGCTGCGCATCGCGACGGTCACGACCATTGGGACGGCGACCATTGCAGCCGCCATTGGCGGCGGGGGATTGGGCGTATTTATTTTCCGCGGAATCGCGTCTGTCGACACGACGCAAATTCTCGCCGGAGCGATTCCGGCGGCGGTGCTCGCATTGCTGTCGGATGGAGGACTAGGTTGGCTAGAACGAAAATTTGCAGCGTACTCGCGCTGATATTGTGCCTGGCCGGCTGCCGCCCAAAGCCGGTGGCGACCGTTGGCTCCAAGAACTTCACCGAGCAAGTTCTGCTGGGAGAAATCATCGCCCAGCAAGTGGAAAACCGGCTCCACGCGCCGGTTGCGCGCAAGCTGAACCTGGGCGGCACGCTGCTGGCGCAAACTTCGTTGATGAATGGGGAAATCGATTTGTACCCGGAGTACACCGGGACGGCCTACACCAATGTGCTCAAGCATAGCGGTATCACCGATCCGGGAATCGTCTTTGAGCAGGTCAGGGCGGAATATCAGGGTATGAATCTAACCTGGCTTGACCCGCTGGGATTCGACAATACCTTTGCCATGGCGGTGCGCGGCAGCGATGCCAGGGAGCGCAACCTGGAAACGCTGAGCGACGCGGCGGCCGATCCGAGAGGCTTTCTGCTGGGCGCAGGGTATGAATTCATGGAACGCCCCGATGGCTTTGGAACTCTCAATCAGACTTACGACCTGAACTGGACCGGACCCACGAAGAGCATGGATCTGGGCCTGCTCTACACCGCTTTACGGCAGAACAAGGTAAGTATGATCGCGGGAAGCGCGACCGACGGGCCGCTTTCCGTTCTGGACATCAAGGTGCTTAAAGACGACAAGCACGCATTTCCGCCCTATCAGGCTTGCATTGTGGTGCGGACCGACAAGCTAAACGGAAATCCCCAATTGCGCGCCGCGCTGGCCGAACTGTCGGGCAAGTTCACCACCGAAAAGATGCGCCAATTGAATTATCAAGTAGACGGAAAACACGAGCCGATCGTCCAGGTAGCCAAGGAATTTTTGGAGTCGGCGGGGCTGGAGAAATAGAAGGGGGCGTACTGCGCGGGCGATGTGGAGGCCCTCGGTGGCTTTGTCGAACGGGTGAGGGAGTTACGCCGATTTTTGGAGCTTGAAGACAAAGAGCTTTGGTTCCGCGGCGGCCTCGTACCGAGTCCGCTCTTGCTATTGGAATTTCCTCACATTACGCGGCGAGTGGCCCGGGGGAAATGACCGGTTCAGTGGAAATGCCGCAGCGCTGGGAAGACTTGAAGTAGAGTAAGGGACCGCTCCACACTCGAAGTAGTTGTCGCCATCCCCTCACTGACGTTCGGGGCTAGACACCAACCACAACCGCAGGCTCCGATTGAACGCGCCAGGCATCCACTGCACAGTTCAGTCAGACAATTGAAATGAAGAGCCTTCCATGAGAAACGGCAAGAATGAGAGTATCGTCGTCTCCGCGCTCAGCGCCCGCACCTGCAGCCTATTACAACCGCGGAAATGCGCACTTGGCCAAAGGCGATCTGGAGCTAGGGCGACGGGATCACAACGAGGCCATTCGGCTTGGGTACAAGCCAAAGTAGGAGAAGCTTACTTCTTGTCGCTCTTCTTATCGTCGTCGAGTTGTTTCCCTCCCCGGCCTTTGTAGTAGGCCGAGCTATCGGGATGGTTAACAATAATGTCGTTGAAAGCGGTTTCCAATAAGCCCTTATGGGAATCCTTAACGCCTTCTTCGTAGTCTTTCCGATCTTCCTTTGAGACAGGCATAAATTACACCTAACTCCATGATACGTCGTTCTTGACCTATTAGGAAGGCGATCCGACGCGCAACGGTAAGGTCGCTAGACGACTGTTGATCGACCGCATGGCAATTGCCCAGCCAAATAACATCACGCGAAGCGTCCGCCGCTTGCGGCTTCGTTCTGACGCGCCATTCGGAAGCAACGCTCATCGAGATCAAAGTTAGAGACCCGGCGTGCGCCCCACCGCTTGTTCGAGTTCAGCCCAAGCCAACAGATATCCCAAGCTCGCCTGCAGATAATCCGCCTCGGACTTGTACGCGGCCGCTGTCGCTTGGCGCCGTTCCGATACTAAAACCATCCCGTGTGTCAACTGGTTTTCCGCCAGCCGCTCGCTTTCCTTGCGCAGCTTCACCACCTGGTCTGCTACCTGGACCATATGCCTGGTACGCTCCAGTTTGTTGTAACTGCGTTCGATGGAGACGGCAACTTCTTCTTTCAGCCGGCTTAGATTCTCTTCCGCTTCCGCTAATTGCGTTTCGCGCTCGCGCACTTTCGCCCGGCGTTTGCCGAAATCGAACACATCCCAATTGAGATTGACACCGAACGTACCGAAGTTGTGCACAAAGAACGGCACGCCATCTTGATAACTCTGGCGCGCGTACGCAGTGATATCGGGAATGTAGGCCGTCTTCGCCGCGGTCACGCCGGCCTGTGCCTTCCGGACACTTTCTTCGGCAGCCAATATTTCGGGATTGTCCGACCACGCGGTCCGGACATATTCTTCCCGCGGGCGCGTCTCAAAGCTGGCGGGGACGGCCGGATCCAATTCGAGCCGCGTATCGAGAGGAAGCCCCAACAGGTCGTTCAGTTCGGTGTTCAGGTCGGATAGCTGGAGTTCCGCGGTCAGCACGGCCTGCTGGCCCTCCAGCAGCCCGGCGCGTCCCTGTATGGCCGCTACTTTGAGGGCGTTGCCGTTGCGAACGTCGTCTTCGCTCTCTCGCAGTTGCTCACCGGCGTATGTGGTCTGTTGTTCGGCAGCTTGTTTTTGAAGACGGGCAATCAGGATGCCGAAGTAAAGCGAGTGTACTTCGAGCGCGACTTGGTTCTCCGCCTTCCTCAGATCCTCGCGCGAAACAGCCACTTCGGCCTTTGCAATCCGGTTGGCTGCATGAATCCGGATCAACTGCGTGATCGGCTGGGAAATCATTGTGCCGCTGGAGAAAAATGTCTTCTTGCCCTGCTGGATACCGATGCTTTGCGCCGGGATCAGGCCTCCCGCCGCAGTCCCAAGCGCTCCGGCGGGTATCACGATATCCTGCAGTTCCGTGATATGCAGCGCGTTCGACTGGTTCGTAATCGACGGGAAATAGTCGGAACGCTCGCCCGCCTTCTTCTGCGCGTTCTCGACTACTTTCAAGCGCGCAATCTTCAGTGCGCGATTCTGGCTGATCGCGAGCTGGACGGCCTCCGGCAGCGTGAAATGCCGGATCTCGGCGGCGTTCTGGGACACCGCTGACAGTGCTGCCAGCAATCCGATTGTCATCGTCCGGGAAAAGGTCATACAATTCATTGCATCTTCCTCAAGTCCTTGTAGCTGATCTTGCCGGGCCGTAGCGCCAACAAGAGCAGCAGATATGCGACCACCACCCACCCGACCAGGAGGAATCCATCGGCAACGGCCTGCGTATAAGCCTGCCCCCGCACTTGTTGACTGAGAATCCCGACTGCGCGGCCTTGTGCCTCCTCTGGGCTCGTTGAACCCGGTAACAGTCCGGCGGTTAACTGGCGCACTCGCTCGTCGGTTAACCAACTGCCTACTTCCACATGCAGCCCCAGCAAGTTGGAATGAAACTTCTCCCGCACCGAAATGAAGCGAGTCATAAACGCGACGCCCACTTGGCCGCCAAAAATCCGGATGAAGTGCATCAGTCCCGAGAAGGTAGCTGCATTGGCGGCGCTGGTCAAAGCGCCCGCTTCGAGTCCGTCCAAAACGATATTGCCCACTAAGCCAACATACGTGGCCGCGAATCCCATAGCCAAGAGCAGCTCCACAGTCTCGAAGCTGGTTCCCGCCCACGAGGTGTCGACATGCGCGCAGATCCAGCAAGCCACTGCGGCGATGGTGAGCCCCAGAGTTAGAATCAGTCTCGAGTTGGTATAGACGATCATCACCGCGACCAACCATACGACCGCGAACATCGGCACGGCCACCCAGGCGAGTGCGTGGCCGGTCTCGATCGGCCGGTACTGTTGGACGTTGGCCAGGAAACCGGGGACGAGTACGATCGTGGACAAATGCGAGAACTTAAATACAAAAATCGAGATGGCAAAGATGATGGTGTTTCGCCGGTTGAGGAACGAAAGATTGAGTATTGGATTCGGCTGCACGAGCCGCCGCACCAGCGCCGCCGCCAGCAGGAAGAGTCCCGCGGCAAACATCCCGACGATTACTCCGGAATTCAGCCAATCCAGGCGCTCTCCTTGATCCAGGGCGCCGAAAAGAAGGCTGAGGCCCAGGCTGAAGTAAGCGAATCCGAGCCAACTCGGCCGCACAGTTGCTACAGGGCGTTGCGGAATTCCGAAATAGACACAGATCATCATCAATGGGGTGACCAGCGCGGCCGTCCAGAAAATCCAGTGCCAGGACAGATGGTCCGCGTACCAGCCTTCGATCGCCGATGCGATGTTACTGATGAAAACGATGTCCGCCGCATACGCGGCAATCCCGAAGATGATCAGCCGCTTGGGAAGGGCCGTCAAAACGAAAGTCATGGTCAGCGAGTAGAAGGTGCCTGACGCCAGGCCGGCGATCGCGGCCAGTACCAACATGGTCCAATAACCGGGGGCAAAGGGCAGCACGACGGACGTAACGGTGAAGATCGCGGCGGCGGGGAGTAGAATCCTACGCGGGCCGAATAAGACGCTTAAGAAGCATACGAAGACGCCGCTGAACATCGTCGCCATGTTGAGCGCGGTCGGAATCCAGGACGCGTCGTCGAAACTGAAGCCGCAGGCGCCGCGCAGGTCCGGTAGGCCGATACTGAGCAGGCGGGCGTTCAGCGTGGCGATTCCCGCTCCCAGAAAAACCCCAAGAATCCCGACGTAGGGATTGGTGGCGATGGGGGATCGACTGGGTTGCGAGGGGGACGGCGCAGCTTTCGCCTCTGAAGCAGTCACCTGAGAATCTCCGTCACTTGCCGGCGCCACTCGTGCGAACGGTTGCGATTACGGATAGCCCGGGCCGCAATCGATCGGCCGCCGCTTGGCCGGCATCCAGCACGATCTTCACGGGTACTCGCTGTACGACCTTGGTGAAGTTTCCGGTCGCATTGTCGGGCGGAAGCAACGCGAACTGGGAGCCACTTGCAGGAGACACTTGATCGACTTTCCCGCGGAAAATAACTCCCGGAAATGCGTCCACGCGAATCTCGGCCGGGTCGCCGGCGCGGATATGGCGAAGCTGCGTTTCTTTGTAATTGGCGTCCACCCAAACGTCCCGTTGAACGAGCGAAATTACCTGCGTGCCGGGGCTGACCAGTTGTCCGGGGCGCACCTTGCGTTCGCTGACGATCCCGCTCTCCGGCGCAACGATTCGCGTGTACCCCAAATTTGTTTGTGCCAGCGCGAGCGAAGCTCTTTTCGCGTTGAGATCGGACTGAAGCAGGAGTTCTTGAGAGTCCAGTACGGCACGCTGGCGCTTCTGCGCTTCCAGTTCTGCCTTTGCGCTTCCCAGGTGAGCCCGCGCGCGAGTCAAATCGGCTTGGCGGCTGGCTAACTGCGCGATTGCCATATTGAGGTCGGCCGCGCGGCTCGCAAGCTGTGCGCGAAAGCGTAGCTCATCCGCCACTACCTGCTCCAGTTTCTGCCGTGTCGCCGACTCGGCAGCGATCAACGCTTCCTGGCGCCGCCGCTCCAGTGACGTGCGCTCCACGTCCGCTTTGGTCCCGTCGATGCCGCTTTGCGCATTGGCCATGGCCGATCGCGCCGCCTCAATTCCCGCTTCCGCTGCCGTTATGTCCGCTTCCGCCGCCTGGATCCCGTCCTCCGCCTGAAGTATGCGGGCGTCCTGCAATTCCTTCTGGCGCCGATTGTTGATGAGCGCATCTTCGCCATAGGCCACCGCGGCTGCGGCCTGCTGCGCCTGCGCCCGAAAGTCCTCGTCTCGCAACTGGACCAGCAGATCTCCCGCCTTTACCGCCTGATAATCGGAAACCAATACTACAGCCACCAGTCCCGCTACCTTCGTGCTAAGGGGGGTGAGGTCTGCCCGCAGGTAGGCGTCGTCGGTTTCTTCCGCGGCGCGTTCGCTGGCCCACGTATTCCAATTGCCCGCGATCAGAACTACGATTCCAGCGGCCATCAGAAAAAT